>JAJFLL010000036.1 GCA_021772695.1 Deltaproteobacteria bacterium | reverse complement strand
TTAGGGGAACGTGCCCTCATCAAACGGGGTTGGTTGTTAAAGAAGCCCAAGGCCCCCAGCGCCCTGAGGGCTCGTTTGGAAGGTCATGAAAAATTCGGCAAGGTGTGGGAATCCATTTTACCCAGTCGCACTCCCACCCAGGCGGTGCTCACCGATCCCCTGGGCCGTGCCATTGGCGGACCGGCTCCAGAGCTCAATGCCTTGGGGAAAACCATTACCGGTACCCTCAATCACTCGGCCGGTATTGGCGCCATGCATACGGTGATGGCCCATAAAGATGAATTGGGTGTGAGATTGCCCGACGAGCCGGTGCACCCACCCACTGTGGTAGATTCGGCGCAAGGATACTTTGCCGCAGTCTTGGGTTTTCAAGCGGCCAACGGCATGTCGAGAGGACGACTCCAGGCGCGCATTGCCGAATTGAAATATAATAGTGAATTATTGAAAACCGCACCGCTAGATTTAACGGCCTTATCCAGTTCAAAAATACCTCCGCCTCCTGCTTCGGGAAAAACCATAGTGGATCCCGTTAGTAAAACTGGGGCCCCTGAATCCACGGCCCCGGAAACGCCGGCGCCCAAGGCCGTACGCACCCCTCCCAAGCCTGGTAAAAAAGTGGAGGTGATTGAAGAAATTGCCGATGGCGATTTGGAAATGCTTCCGGACTCGGATCCCAAAACCCAAGTGGACCCCCTTGCCCCGACGCAAGCCCCGTTAACTTTAGCCAAAGGCAAGAAGGCTCCGCAAACTATGCCCGATCCCGTAGCCCCCGACACCGATCCTACCGGGCCGGATACGGCACCTTCTTCGCAAGTCAAGCCGGAATCCGGTGAATCCATGTTCGGTGAAGCGGCCAAGTCGCCCCCGATAGTGGACCACGGCAAGTCCGCCGACGATAGCACCAAGATTTCCGCGCAGCCCGTCAGTCCTGATTCGCGGCCGGCACCCTTGCCCGAGGCCAAAGGCATCGACGGTGTAAAACCGGGAAGCTTGGCCAAGTTAAAGCCCGAAGATTTAAGCACTTGGGACCGTTTCATCGACCGCCTTTTACTTGGCGGAAAAATGTTGCGTCTGAACGAACAAGGTGCGGAAGGGCAGACTTTATTAGAGCGTCTGAGCGACGGATTCAATGAATTGTTGGGATTGAACAAGGAACTGCGTGATGGTGCCGAGCAGTGGGAACGTTACGGAACGGCCAAGCGAAAGGAATCCAAGCGACTGAGGTATGAGAAAGCCGATGTGGAAAGGGCCAAAGAGGCCATGGAGACCGAATTAAAGGCCGAGCTAAATAAAGAAGAAGCCGCCAAGTTATCAGCCGAAGGTGAGTTGGCAAAGGCCTTAGAGAACGTTCAAGATCTAGAAAACCGGGTGGCCGAATTAAAACATAGCAAAGATACGGCCTTGGTCGAAGCGGGTGATGCCATCAAGGCACGTGATCAGCTGGCTTCGCAAATCACAGAACTGGCCCGAAGAAATAGCGACCTACAGGATTTAGTCATCGAAGCCAATACGGCCATTGCCAATTTGCGAAAGGTCGGCGTCGAAGGGCTCTCCGAAGGATCGCAGGACTTTGCCGAGGTGATGGGCCGTCTCAAGGGCGTTCTTACCAAAGTGGAAAAAGGTAAAAAATCTCTCGAAGAAGATTTGATCGGCCAATCCAAAGAGATGCAAGATATTCAGGGACTGCTCAAAGAAAAAGACAAGGAACTGGCCAGCATACGCGAAGATTTACTCAATGCCCATGACGTTCAAGGGGCGGCGGAGCGGGGTAAGAAGGCCGCCGAAGCCAAGGTGGAAAAAATAAAAGAAGCCATCGGCGAATACATTCCTGAAGTGAAACTCGATGAAATGGAACCCCTGGATGCGGTGGAAGCGCTGAAAACCCTGGCGAAAGAGTCTGCGAGTCGCTTTGCTCAGGCAGAATCCCAATTGCAGCAATTGCAAAGGGACCTAGGAGATGCCCATGCGGCCCTCAATAAAACTCACCAAGAATTGGAGCAGACCAAAGAAGAAAGTGTCGCGCGACTTCAGACCACTGCCAGTGAACTCCAATCGGCACAGGGTGCTTTGAAAAATACCAAGCGAGCCCTTGAAACAGAACAGGAACGGGCCAATGGTCTCGAAAATCTTCATGAAGTAAATAAAAAGCGCATTTCCGAACAACAAGAGCAGATCACCGATTTAACCAAACGTCTCCGCAGCGCCGCCCAAAACAAGGTGGCCACCGAAAAAGATAAAAAAGGTGCACAGGAGCGTGTCATTGAATTAGAAACCGAGTTAGGAGAAAAGCAGGGTGAGTTGCAGCTGCTGCAACAGGGGCATCAAGAAAAAATTGGTGAATTAGAAGGGGAAATCTCCACACTACGTCATCAGATCGGCGAATTGGGCATCGAGCTAAAAGCAGCCAAGGCAGATCTGGAACTTCAGACGGAGAGTGCCAAAACCGCTGAGCAGGAAGTCCAAATCCTAAAGGCCGAACTTGCGCAAAAGGATACTCAGGTAGCCGCCGAGGTACTCCAGCACAATAAGGTAAATTTAGCCCACCAGACACCTCCCGCCGGTTATGCCGGGGTAGGAAGTTTAAATTACGCCAATCGGACACCAGGTACCATGTTGGGTACCATGACCCTGTCGCCTGAAGGTCGAGTCATGCAATTAGATTTAAAGCCGGCTCATTTTACCGCCAATGAAGGCCCCATCGCGGCCCTCCCTAGAATGAGTGAACCGGGGCAGGTGGCCGTCGTCAAGGTGGGAGAAAACATCTTATGGCATAGTTCCAACGCCCATTTAAACGGCAAGCAAAAGACGGCATTAAAGGATCTCAGCGCCGAAGGGGCTAAATATAAGCACATGGACCCCTTTTCCCATCAAGCCTTAGCCGGAGAAGGCCTGGGACCCTTGGCTCATGATTTGGCCTTCGTGTTGCATGATGCCATGAAAACCTTAACGGACCGTGGCGATACCTATTTGAAATTGGTGGAAGTGGACGGAAGGTTACGGGCCTATCATGAATCAGCCAACGCCGACTTTGCCTTCAAGGCCAAAAGTTTTCTGAAAAAGAATGCCGACAAAACCCTTGGCACCATCAAATTAGAGATCAGCGAAGATGTCTCCGCACAAAAAAGGGTTTTGCGGGGCATTCCTGGTGAAACCTACCAGATCAAGGTGAACTTTCAAGGTGAAGAATTCGCCAATTGGGATGGCTTTAAATCCATGATGGAGTATTTCGGCCGTGAGCATGTGGGTAAAGTTTTAGTGGAACGAACCACGGCTCCCCTTCGGGCGGCCGGTGAACCTTCCATTCCACCGCCCTCTTCAAAAGAGTTAGAGCCGCCCACCATCGTTCCACCTCCTACAGATGTTCGAGTGCCAAGGGATAGCGACCCTGAATCGGGCCGTCGCACCATGCCCCATATACCCAAACCTTCGCCCTTGCCCAAAGAGGCCATCAAAGAATTACCTCCTTTAAAGGCCGTCCATCCTACGCCCCATTTACCGAAGGTCAGTGGGAATACCCAGGAAGGCCTGGCCGTCAATTTACCCAAAGCCGAAATTCGTATGGGCGAAATGCGTGAAGGGAAAGTCCCCTCACTAGTAGAGCGCATTTTAGAATTTGGTCGAATTGAAGGCGCCACTTACGAAGGCGTGAATTACCGTGGTGAAGGAAATCAAGACGGCTTCGCTCGGATCATCGATGCCAATGGCAACTTGGTTTTGGTAAGTGTGGACGGTGCCGGTGGTAATGGGTGTCCCAAGGAAGCGGCTGAAATTATTCTCAAGACCTTAGCCTCAGAATTACCCAAAAATCCGGATATAGCCGCCGCCGTGCAAAAGGCGGGAAAAAGAATTCAGGTACTCTATGATGCCAAGGTCCAGGAAGATCCTTCCCGCGCCCAAGATGAATATTTTGATCCTAATGCTGCCTTAGAAATTTCGAGAATCAATCTTCCCGAAGGCCCCGGCAAGCCCTATACCTTTCAAAACTTCAAGGCCGGCGATAGTTCCACCATTCTGTCACGTCGAGTGCAAGGTCGGCACCACGAAGTTTGGTCTTCTAAGGAAGAAACCGTCGCCACCCAAATGATCGATTTTCTCAATCCTGAGCTCTACCAGTCGAATTATGGTGATATGCCCAGGGAAATGGCAGAAAAAACCCACCCGCACGCCTACGCACCTACGAACTTTTGAGGTAAAAACGGCGCGAAGGAAGGCATTAAAGGCATTGAGCATGGCCGTGCCAATCCAAATTTAGTCAAATGGGTTACTTTGAAAGACGGTTCTAAGGCCATAGTCATGGAAGTGGGTGATGTGGTGACCATGGGTTCCGATGGATTGATGGAGAACTATGGCACCAAGCAGCAGCTTTTGGCAGTGACCGATAGTGCCATGCCTGGAGACACCTTGGCCGATCCCCATTTGCGAGGTAATTTTGCGAAGCAGGCTCTATTACATTCGGTACAAGACATTATCACAAATCGCGTTCAAGAAATTCGCACCCATGCCGAGCAACTCGTCGGACCCTTGACCCCCGAGGCCAATTTCACCATCGATGGCATTGAGTATCGTGCCCAACGTTGGGACCAGGGAAGCCTCACTCGCGTGCATGTAAAACCAGTCAAGCCAGAGGTGGATGCCGTCGAAGATGCCCTCCGTGTACCCATTCAATGGGGCAACCAATTGCTCTACATGAATCACCAAGGCCGAATATACGATAGTTCAACGGGCGGCAGATTAATCGACTTAGCCAAAACCGATAATTTCAATATGTTGGGTTTCGAACTCAATCCGGAAACTCTTAAGACTACTAGCTTGCCACAGATGGATATGCCGGGAACTTTCCAAGCTCCTCCGACACGACGTCCCAGTTCTACACCGGCAGATACCCCACAGAGTAAACGTCATGAGCCGCCTAGTAAACCGGGTCAAGAATCGGAAGACGTTCATGAACGCAAAACGGTCATGTTCGATACCATGAGTGAAGCGGACCGCGACACCACGGCCTTAAGGATTCTGCAGCCCGGACAAGTCTTGCCGCTGAAATCGAATTTGAGTGCAGAACATGCCCCCGAGGCCTCCCTCTATCATATGGAAAATGGGGGATGGCGTATCAAAATGTTGGCGGAATCCGGTGAAATTCGCATTGAATCCGAATTTGATAAAAGCAATATCCGGCCAAATTTTTTTGGTGGGCCGGAAATTTCTGGTGAGCCCATTACCAAGGTTGCCAAGACTTTAAATAAAAGAGGCGATGAATTTGCATTGCCCTGGGGCAAACATATCATTCGAGTGGGTGAACAAGAATATATGGTGGTGACCCAAAAGGTCGGTGAAGATGCTCAGTTTTTTGCCAAAGGTATCGATCAGGCGACCTCACCCGAAGATCCCATTCCTTTGACCAATGGGCATGTGACCAAACCCGACGGCGTGAAACGCACTCAGGGAGCGCCGGCTCGCAGACCTTCGCCGCCGCCCATGTTTCCCA
>JAJFLL010000350.1 GCA_021772695.1 Deltaproteobacteria bacterium | reverse complement strand
CCTTCATAATTGGAAGCTTTTTCTTGGGCGAAGGCGGTAGCGGCAAGGAACACCAAGGCAAAAAGAAATAGGGAAAAGTAAATTCCCAACCGATTTAAAATAAAGCTTACCCTCGTTGCCCGGTTAAATATCAGAAGTTTCATTTAATTATCTCGCCGTCGTTGATCGATGATTTTGGCAAGATTTAATTTTTTGACTTTATATTCCAGCGTTTTTCGATGGATCCCCAATTTAAGAGCGGTATTTTCGTGATGCCAATGTTCCTTTTCTAGGACTCGCAAAATAAAGGAACGCTCGAAGGAGTCGGTGGCGGCCTTGAGGCGGTCTCGGTGCGAATCCCCGCCCGAGTCTAATACCGTGTCGGTTATTTGATAATCGATGGGAATATCCTCCACAAAGATTTCATCACTGGAATGTATCGCCACCAGTCTGGCAATCAGGTTTTCTAGCTCACGTATATTTCCAGGCCATTCATATTTCGATAAGGCACTTAAGGCTTCATCAGAGACCTTTAAATTTCGCCCATACTTGCGGTTATACCTTTTGAGAAAAAAATTAACGAAGAGCGGAAGGTCTTCGATGCGTTCGGAAAGCGTGGGCAGGGTAATGGGAATGACATTGAGGCGAAAAAATAGATCGTCACGAAATTCGCCAGCGGTTACCAATTCTTTGAGATCGCGATGGGTGGCGGCAATGATACGAACATCCACATGAATGGGTTCGGATTTTCCGATGCGCTCGATTTCGCTCTCTTGCATGACGCGAAGTAGTTTGGATTGTAATTCAAATTTTAGGTCGGCGATTTCATCGAGAAATAAGGTGCCACCGTTGGCAATTTCAAATTTACCGTAGGTGGTTTTTAATGCGCCGGTGAAAGATCCCTTTTCATGGCCGAAGAGGTTCGATTCTACCAAGTTGTCAGGAATTGAAGCCATGTTGACCGCAACAAAGGGTTTATCGGCTCGCTTCGAATGATTATGTAGGTAGCGCGCTGCCAATTCTTTTCCTGTGCCGCTTTCGCCATTTAGCAATACCGTGGCCGAAGTCTCGGCGGCTCGGTCGAGAATGTTCATGATCTCTGCCATTTTTTCGCTGTAGCCGACAATGAAATCCTGTTCGGTGAGACGTTCGACCTCAGAGCGCAGATACATCATCTCTTTGGTACTTTTTAATTTTTCAGCGGCACGAAGTACGATAGAAATCAGGTCGTCTTCAACGAAGTCTTTATTGAGGTAATCGAAGGCCCCTTCTTTGATGCATTGAACGGCGGTTTTGACATCACGCACGTGGGTGATCATGATGATTTCGGTACGCGGGTGATATTCCTTAAATTCCTTCAACAACTCGAGGCCATTGGTATCGGGTAGCAGAAAGTCTAACAGCACGATGTCATATTCAAATTTATGGAATAGATTGCGGGCGTCGGTGCCGTTGTCGGCTACGGTGACGGACCCGTAGGAATTCAGGATAAATTTCATCATCTCCAAAATGGACGGATCATCGTCAACTACGAGTATTTGAAAGCCTGCTTTGGTTTTCATCGGTGAATGAAATTATAATCGGCCTCACCGTAGGGAAAAGGTCGTATCTGCTCCACGGTGGGATAATCTACAACTCCTTGAATTATAGTTAAAAACCCAAAATTGTTTTTGATACTCACCTCTGGGCCCATCTGGATTATGGGCCGCCAACCCAAGCCCCTAAAAGGATAACTTGTTTAAATATATCATGAAATTATATTATGAAACCGAAAACTTTTTCCAAGGGAATCCCTTTGCAATCTGATCCCATCACATTTTGGGCCATCTTAGATTTTTTGCGTGATCCAGGACTGCTGTTTTCTATAGGTGTCATTTTTTTGGTGCTGATGGTTTCCTGGTTTTTAAAATTAGGTCTTGAAAAAGAACTTATTTTTTCAACAGTTAGAGGTTTTTTTCAGTTGGTGTTGGTGGGATTTGTTTTACTCTGGATTTTTTCCCTGAAAAACAATCTCGTCACTATCTTTGTTCTCCTCGGAATGATTTTGCTCGCCGGTGGCATTGCGAGAAAAAGAGGCCAAGGCATTCCCCATGCCTTTTGGATCGTGGCGGGAAGTTTGATGGTGTCGACTTCGCTGACTTTAGGTGTACTCATTTTAGGTCGATCCATCGAACCGACCATGATTTATTTGATTCCACTTGGGGGAATGATCATCGGCAATTCCATGAACGGAGCGGGTCTCACACTCAACCGACTTAAGGCCGAGATGGAGCTAAGAAAAGATGAGGTGCTGGTATTCTTAAGCTTGGGGGCCAGCGCTCACCAGGCGGTACAAAATATTTTACGGGAAGTCATCAAGGCTTCACTGATACCACCGGTAGATACCATGAAGGCCTTGGGAGTCATTTTTATTCCCGGCATGATGGCCGGTTTGATCATCGCCGGCAAATCACCGCTGTTCGCCGTACGCTATCAAATCATCGTCATGTTCATGCTTTTGGCCAGCGCGGCCATTACCAATTTACTGGTGGTGTTGTTGGGATACCGGCAATTTTTTTCCTCCTATGCCCAACTCAAAAATCTATGAACGGCCGAATATCTTTTGCATAATGGAGGCCTCAAATCCCCTTTTGTTTTTG
>JAJFLL010000349.1 GCA_021772695.1 Deltaproteobacteria bacterium | reverse complement strand
ACTCGTTCGGGATGGGGCATCATGCCCACCACGTTTCCCCCGGGACTGCAAATGCCGGCGATATTATTCAAAGACCCGTTGGGATTGGCCTCGGCAGAAGCTTCACCCGCCTCATTGACATAGCGGAATACCACCTGCCCTTCCCCTTCCAATCTTTTCAGGCCCTCGGCATCCATGAAAAAATTGCCGTCGCGGTGGGCAATGGGAATTTGCAGCTGGCTGCCCGGAGCAATTTTTTGCGTGAAAGGGGTGCGATCGGTTTCACACTTGAGAAGCGTCTGGTCACAAATAAACTTCAGAGAGGCATTGGGCATCAACACACCGGGTAGTAAATGGGATTCGGTCAAAATCTGAAATCCATTACAGATTCCCAACACCGGACCACCCTTTTTTGCAAAGGCTGCCACCTCGTCCATAACCGGGGCGAAACGTGCGATGGACCCGCAACGCAGGTAGTCGCCATAAGAAAATCCACCGGGAATGAATATGGCTTCAGCGCCCTGAATGCTGGTATCTTTATGCCAAAGGGGCATTACCTGAGCACCCAGGACGTTTTCCAAGGCGTGCATCAGATCATGATCGCAATTACTACCGGGAAAAATGACGACGCCCACTTTCATATTGATGCCTTATAGCTCGACGGTAAAATCTTCGATGACCGTATTGGCCAACAATTTATCTGATAATTCCTTTAGCGTCTGTTGTACCGCATCGGAATTTTCGCTCTCGAATTCAATTTCAAAAATCTTACCTACCCTAACATCTTGAATACCTGAAAAACCCAAACTTTTTGCGGCATGCAGTACCGCTTTGCCCTGGGGATCTAAAACGCCAGATTTCAATCGGACTAAGACTTTTGCTTTCATGATTTAAATACCCTTTTGAAAATAGTGTCGACGTGACGGGTGTGATATTTCAGATCAAAGATGGATTCAATAGCCCTTTCACTCAGGTGGGCCCGTACCTTGGCATTGCCTTTCAGTAGATCACAGAAGCTCTCTCTAGTCTTCCACACCTGCATGGCCGTATCTTGCACGATGCGGTAGGCTATCTCCCGCTTCAAACCCGCTTCGATCAAGGCCAGCAATACCCGCTGCGAGTGAACGAGACCACCCAAAGATTCGAGATTGGCCATCATACGGTCGGGATAAACCAACAAATTTTTCAATAAACCCGTCACCCGACCGAACATGAAATCGAGGGTTACGGTAGCATCGGGTCCAATGACCCGCTCTACACTGGAATGGGAGATGTCCCGCTCATGCCAGAGGGGTTGGTTCTCCATGGCGGCCATCGCATAGCCACGAAGCAATCGAGCCAGTCCGCTCAGATTTTCACTCAAGATGGGGTTGCGCTTATGGGGCATGGCCGAACTGCCCTTCTGCCCTTTGGAAAAAAACTCTTCAACCTCAAGCACCTCGGTACGTTGCAGGTGCCGCACCTCGGTGGCTATCTTGTCGATGGACCCGCCGATAACCGCCAAGGTAGTAAAAAAGAAGGCATGCCGGTCGCGCTGCACGATTTGCGAAGAGGCCGGGGCCGGTTTCAGACCCAGCTTGCGCATCACCGCCGCCTCGATGCTGGGGGGAATATTGGCAAAGGTACCCACCGCTCCCGAACATTTACCAAATCCGATTTGATCAACAACTAATTGTAGGCGCTCCTGATGACGTTTGAATTCATCGTACCAGATGGCCAATTTGAGTCCGAAGGTGATGGGCTCAGCATGAATGCCATGGGAACGCCCCACCTGCACGGTCATTTTGTGTTCTTTGGCCCGTTGCTTTAAGACCTTCAGCAGTTCTTGCAAATCCTTCAACAATAAGTGACCGGCTGACTGTAGTTGCATGGCGAGACAGGTATCGAGCACGTCGGAACTGGTGAGACCCATGTGGATGTAGCGACCGTCGGGCCCCACGTTCTCGGCCATATTAGTCACAAAGGCGATGACGTCGTGTTTGACCTCGGCCTCGATCTTGGCGATGCGTTTCACCTGAAATTTGGATTTTTTCTGGATGTTCTTGAGGGCGGAAGCGGGAATCTTCCCTAATTTATGCCACGCCTCACAGGCGGCCACTTCGATGTCGAGCCATCGCTGATATTTGGCTTCGTCGGTCCAAAGGGCCACCATTTCAGGGCGGCTATAGCGTTCGATCAAGGGGTTTTCTCCTCGGCTGGGCGGTGCGCCCTGGGGATAGTACAGAGGATTTTGGGAGGCAAGAGGAATGTGCCCATGGGGCCTACTCCCCGGTGCTCGCCAAGGGAATGAGTGCAAATCATGCTTTAAGCGGGGAATATACCACCATTTTGAAAATAAATGGCCTTGCCATCGTCCTGAGACTCAAGGGCTTAAAAAACATTCCCACACCCGAAAAAAGGCCCCAAATATCCGCTTCCGTCGCGGATAAGGTCTTCGCCTCTATATTATCCGGAACTTTCTCAAAAACCCGCCGAAAAGCTTAACAGTTTCATGGGGGGCCATGTCAGCTGTGTCTTGATCCACTCCAGAGGAATTTCCGGCAATACCGGAAGCCTCCAAAGCCTCTCAAAAACATTTAGTAAGGGTCCAACTCGAATTTAGTTTCCTAGGGAGCGAACCCTTTCGCCCGGAGCCCATGAAGCCATGGGTTCCCATAAACTTTGCAGGATCTGTCATGAAGCACATTCAAATAATGTTAAGATTTTTATCTCTAATTTGTGCCCTAGGCCTGGTCGCGGCATGCAGCCAACAAATTCAGGGCAAGGTTTTTCTCGATCAAAACGGAAACAATGTGGGTGACCAGGGTGAACTTGCCATCTCGGGAGTCCCCTACACAGTCACTTTAAATGACAAAACCTATTCCACCGGAGTGACCCAAACGGGCGGTAATTATTCGGTGATCTTAGACAAAATGAATTCCGATGGCACCTACTGTGTCAAAGTGGATTCCGCGACCACGCTTTCCCAAAAGTCCGCCAGTTTAAATAAACCAAGCACGCCCAAACTCTTAACCGATGATTCCTCATCTTCGGGCGTCTGTTCGATGAATGACCAGGATACTCCCAATTGCAACGATGAGGATTGTTGTGATGAACCGGAATGCGAATCGGCCTCTGTTTGTCAGCAGGACGAAAATGACGATGATGAAACCGACAGCAATGTTTGTCCCACCGACGCCAATAATCAACCGGATTGTGACGATAGCCGCTGCGCCAGTCGATCCGCCTGCAATCAAGATAAGCGAACCGTCAAGCCCATGGAGGCCTGTGGCGAAATGGCCAAGACAAGCCTAGTGATGAATTTGGATGTGCCCATATCGGTGGATTATTCCAGCCGGATTGAAAAGATCGACCCTGCCACACCGATAACGGCCAAGCTTGGAGATTTGATCGAGGTCGATATTATCTACCCGTCCTCCTGCACCTTTGATCTCTACACCCTCCCGGCGGTATTTTATCCGGAAGGCTTGAAGGGTTTCTACAACGAGATCACCCGAGAGTTTTCTTTAGACCAGGCCGTCACCAAAAATATTTCCAGGCTTCGAAAAATTGACAAAACTCCCTTTGGCCATGACCCGCTATTTATCTACACCCTTTATCTCAGAATCGTTCAGGAACCCGAAACCGGCAGCGCCGAATACGTGATGCAGCCCTCCTTGATTTGTCCCGATGGTCAATCGGTAAAGTCCAGCGCCCCGACAATCCTGATGGGAGAAGGTGCCGATGCCTTGGGGAATGAAGCCGACGCCGATATCTCCCTACTTTCCGAAATTTCTCCGCACTGCCCCCCGGCAGGCGACTCGGCCACCCTATTGACGGAATTAACTAATCCTACGAGCACGCCGCTGAGCCAGGTAAGCGTTAAGATTCCCTTAGGCGAGGGAGGAGACTTCCTGTCGCTAACGGATTTCTCTGACGAATGTATTCAGAAGGCGGATGCCTTAGAATGTGAAATTGGATCCATGCCCGCCAGTGCCAAGAAAACCATTTACATGGATTTCCAAATGGACGACACCGTTCCGGTAGGAAGTAGCGTAAAGCTGGCTCCCGAGTGGAGCGTTGGTGAGACGGTCTATGCGGATACCATATTGACTTGTGGGTATTAGTTAAGATCTAAAAAGTTAACTCTGGCATCGAAGATGCCTATTCACCATCTCTGCAACGAATCATTTACCAAGCATCAGAGCATCTCTCTGAATTCCCATCAAGACCCCTTTAGTTTTCATGTCAGCCCTGAATGAAGTTTGCCTTTAAACTAACTTATTGATATTAATATAATTTTTAAATATACAGTATACAGTTTACTGTATACCATACATAGACTAGAGTGACTCCATGGCAAAAGATTCCAAATCCATTATTCTAGAAACCATTGAGAGTCGTGGCCAAGCCCGTCCTCAGGACCTGGTGGAGATCTTAGGGATTACCCGAGCCGCGGTTCACCGCCATCTCAAAAACCTGGTCGCTCAGGACCTACTTCAAAAAATGGGCTCGCCCCCCCAAGTTTTTTATCGCCGAAAGGCCCCTCCACTACTCACTACGGACTATAAAGAGCTCCCCGAAGACTTATCGAGCTTCCTAGAAAACCGTTATCTTTACATCTCTCCTGAGGGACACTTGTTAATCGGTGTGCAAGGGTTCGTCGACTGGGCAACCCGGACCCAACAGATCCATAAATTACTTCCCTTGGCGATGGAGTACCAAAAGGTTCGACTAGAAGCCGACTCTCATTTTGATGGGGGGCTTTGGATTGATGCGACCCATAAATTCCAAACCACCTTTAATAAGGTATTCCTTAAACAAATCTTTTATGAGGATTTTTACAGTCTGCCAAAATTTGGCAGAACCAAAAAAGGGCAGTTAGTCCTTCATGGAAAACAAGCCCAAAAAAAACCTATCATCAAACAAGTCATTGAGAGCAGCAGACCTATTTTAAAGGCACTGCTAAAAAAACTAAAAATTGAAGCGGTCGCTTGGGTCCCCCACTCCATCCCAAGGGAAGTTCCTTTCTTGAAAGAATATAGAAAAGGATTGCGAATCGCCTTACCCGAAGTAGAACTCGTCAAAGCCTATGCGGGGGAAGTTCCCGTCGCCCAAAAGTCCCTTTCGAAACTAGAAGAACGCATCGTCAACGCCGAAAGTAGTTTTTTTCTTAAGGAAATCGATTACAACTATAAAAGGATTCTACTTATCGACGACGCCGTCGGCTCGGGCGCAACCCTCAACGAAATCGCCAAAAAAATCAAAAAAGGCACCCAGGTCAAAGAGGTCTATGGTTTCGCCATTGTGGGTAGCCTAAAAGGGTTTGAGGTTTTGCTAGAAATTTAATGGGGCTAAAAAATTCACCCAAAATCCACCCATGAAAAAAATCATTTGGAGATTACCTCGGGCAGACCCTACAATGTTTTTTTCGGA
>JAJFLL010000348.1 GCA_021772695.1 Deltaproteobacteria bacterium | reverse complement strand
TAATAAAGAGACCTTAGATTATGATTACCTGATTTTAGCGCCGGGCTCTCATTACAATTATTTTAGTCATCCTGAATGGGCTCAATACGCACCTAGCTTAAAAACCATCCCCGACGCCTTGGTGATTCGAAGAAAGGTCTTGACCGCTTTCGAACAGGCCGAAATGGAAGAGGATGCTCAGGAAAGGCAAGCCTGTTTAAATTTTGTCGTGGTGGGAGGTGGTCCTACGGGAGTGGAATTGGCCGGATCCATCGCTGAATTGGCCCATCATACCTTGGCTGAGGATTTTCGACGCATTAATCCCGCCTCGGCACGCATCCTATTGGTAGAGGCGGGGCCGAGAATCTTGGGGCCATTCCATGATTCTTTATCCGACCAAGCTCGCAAACGATTACAATCCATGGGGGTAGAGGTACGGGAAAAGGCCATGGTAGAGGATGTGAGCGCTCATGGGGTGCGCATTAGCGGAGAATTCCTGCCCGCACGAACCGTATTGTGGTGCGCAGGAGTATTGGCTTCGCCCCTATTGGCTTCTCTAGGTTTAGAGTTGGACCGCGGAGGCCGAGTACCGGTGGGGCCCGACCTGTCGATTACGGGTTACCAGGAGATATTCGTATTAGGCGATGCCGCTTATTGTCTCGACAAGGAGAAACCCCTTCCAGGGTTGGCTCCCGTGGCCATCCAGCAAGGACGCCACATGGTGAAAGTGCTGTCTTCTCGATTGCGAGGCGAGGCGGCAGGTCCGCCCTTCCAATATTTTGATAAGGGAAGCATGGCCACTGTGGGTAAGGCCTTTGCGGTAGCCCAGCGCAATAATTGGAAGACCGCCGGGTTTTTTGGGTGGCTCATGTGGGTCTTCGTGCATATTCTATATCTAGTTGGTTTTCGAAATCGGGCCATGGTCTTGTTTCAATGGGGATGGCAATATTTCAGTTTCGACCGCGGCGCCAGGGTCATTACGCAAGAATTGCCACCCAAGGTCTAAAGACCCAATACATCAGTCATCCCATAAATCCCCGGTGACTTTCCGTGGATCCATTTGGCGGCTAATACGGCACCTCGTGCAAAATTGTCTCGATTATTTGCCCGATGAGTCAGTTCAATTCGTTCGCCGATTCCTGCAAACATAACCGTGTGGTCGCCGACGATATCGCCTCCGCGAAGGGTCTGCATACCAATCTGCCCTGCGGGCCGTTCTCCGGTTTGGCCCTCGCGATGATAGCAGACCACCTTGGAAAAATTTCTCCCTAAGGCTGCGGCCACGGATTCACCGAGAGCCAGGGCGGTACCACTCGGTGCATCTTTTTTATGGCGATGGTGGGCTTCTATAATTTCAACATCATAGTCATCTCCTAGATGTCTTGCTGTTTCGGCAACCACCTTTAATAAGACATTTACTCCGATACTCATATTGGGGGCCCATACCCCGGGTATTTTTTTTAAATATTCACTAAGTTCCTTTTTTTGTTTTTCCGAAAATCCGGTGGTGCCGACGACCATGGCTTTGCCATGTTGAGCGGCAACGGACGCGTGGTAAAGGGTGGCTTCAGGGGATGTAAAATCAATGACCACGTCGGAACGCTCGATACATTTCGCCAGGTCGTCAACGACCTGATGCCCTTCGGGCAATGTGGTTCCGATGGCAAAAGACCCTGGTGCTTCCGTGGCACCCGCGAGTTCCGTACCATGGGTTTTTCGTACCAAATCGGCGATATGGCTACCCATGCGTCCCGATAAACCTGTGACAATGATTTTGGTCATAATGCTTTCTCCTTAAAAATATCGTCTATCGTACCTGAGTGCGGCAATAGAAGCTAAATTTTTTTGAGGATGAGTTTTGGGAACCCGAAAGATTATCCGTCTATACAAAAGTCCTTATATATTATATAATATAGGGTGGGCCGGACTTTATACTTGCTGAACCGTAACGGAATGAAGGGGTGGCACCGAGGTTTTGAGAGGTAATAATAATGAGGATACTGGAATATCTAGTAGGAATATCTGGAGGGAAGAAGGCGTTGGTTCCCTCCCCCCTGCAAAAAATCATTGCTGAGTTGGATGATTTTACCATTAATAAAGCCAAATATATCTTACTTTTTTCTCATCTTTTAGGGCGGGTCGCCAATACTGATGAAGATATTAATCCAGATGAACGGGAGGCCATGGTGAAGATTCTTGATAATTTCGCCAATGTCTCTCATCAACTTTCTGAAATGATAGTTGAATTGACTAAATGGAATTTCTTAATTTTTGGAAAAGATAAAAATCAAAAACTCATCGAGGACTTTAAAATCGTCAGTACTCCCGACCAACAAGAAGGCATGATTCATTGTTTATTGGCGGTAGCCGAGGCAGACCATCATATTTCAGAGGATGAAATCGGTGAGATAAAAAAAATTGGGCATAGTTTAGGAATTAAATTAAGCCATCTTGATAATCTCTGTAATGAATATCGGGTTCATTAGTCGAACCATCAAATACATCTATAATTTAATTCTTTAGAAAATTAAAAGATTGCATGATTTTATTTAGGTCGGATTCTACCAAGGGTAGGGTAGAGGGTCGGCTTGCCGCAGTGATGACATAGGTCTTGGCATTTTGAATGAAGGTCCATTGGAAGAACACCAAATTGTTTTGAGGATCTTCCAGTTTCATTTGGAAGCCCTCGTGACCATGATGCTGAAATTTTTTCCTTTCGGTGACCTTGATGTGGCCGGGAAGGTCGTCTAAGTCTTTTTTAATTAATTGGTCGAGACTCCAGGATTCATTGGGTAATAGCCCGACATTTACTGTAACGTTCGGTGTAAATTGGTCAACAGTGTTTTTATATCTTATTGTGGCTCGAATGGCTCCGGGAGTGATGGTTCTAGGCGCTAATCGCCAATCGGCATTTGGGGTTGAGATTTGAAATTTAGCCGCATCTTCCCGAAAGGTCTGTTCTAGTACTTGTCCGAAGGCATTAGATCCGAAACATAAAATAATAATTAGCCCGAGAAGGAATCCGGGTACAAATGGGTGCCTAAGGCGTTGTTTCATAATAAATCGTAAGATTTTAGTACGGTTTGAATGGCTTTTAAATTTTCTGTGGAAACCTGTACTAAAGGAAGTCTGAGATCAGGTAGAATTTTTTTCATTAATGCCAATGCCGCTTTGACGGGTGCGGGGTTTGTCTCAATAAATAACACATGATTCATTCCCGCCAATTCGAAATGCAGTCCCCGAGCTCCCTCCCAATTTCCTTGTTCAATATCGCGAAACATTTGGGCACATTTTTGAGGAAGAATATTTGCAGTAACCGATATGGCTCCGTCGGCTCCTAAAGCTAGCATGGGAAAGGTTAAAGCATCTTCACCTGAGAGAACCAGAAAGTCATCGGGACAGGCTGCGATGATGTCGGAAACCTGTACTAAGGACCCGCTCGCTTCCTTGACACCGATGATCGTATCAATTTTGGCAAGCTTAGCCATGGTTTCAGGCAACATGTTGATGCTGGTTCGCCCGGGTATATTATAGAGTACCAAGGGAACTTCTACCGCCCGGGCAATGGCCTCAAAATGCCGATATAAACCTTCTTGAGAAGGTTTATTATAATAGGGATTGATATGGAGCACCCCATCGGCGCCGGCTTTTTTTGCATGTTGGGTGAGGCGGATAGCTTCAGCAGTAGAGTTGGATCCGGCTCCTGCAAGAACCTTGACTCGTTTCGCAGCTACCGAAATGGTTATTTCTACGACGCGGTCATGTTCTTCATGGCTTAGCGTGGCCGACTCGCCGGTAGTGCCACATGGAACTAAAAATTGGGTACCGGCAGAAATCTGCGCCTCGATATGTTTGGATAAGCTTGATTCATCTATGGTTCCGTTTTTAAAAGGCGTGATCAGTGCGACGCCGGATCCTCGAAACATGTTAAACCTCGCTACACTTGAATGGTGCCTGAATAGATTTCTTTACCTGGTCCGGTCATGTAGACATGATTGTCCAACTGGCTCCAATGAATTTTTAAATCGCCGCCTTTGAGGTGCAAGGTAGCTTCTCGTTGGGCTCTACCGGTTAATACTGCAGCAACTAGTGCACCACATGCTCCGGTACCGCAGGCCAAGGTTTCGCCAGCGCCTCTCTCCCATACCCGCATTTTTAAATGGGCGGGATCAATAACTTGAATAAATTCCGTATTGATTCGGTTGGGAAATATTTCGTGTCTTTCAAATTTTGGTCCAACTTCATTGACGGGAAAATCATCGACTTTATCGACAAAGATAACGCAATGGGGATTGCCCATATTGACGCATGTGATGGCAAATTCACGGCCTGCTATCTCAACTGGACAATCTATAATTTTACCTTCTAAGGTAGTTGGAATCTTGGCCGCATTTAATTCAGGTTCGCCCATATCTACTTCTACCAGATTGTCGAGAAGTCGTGGTTTAATCATGCCTCCGAGGGTCTCAATGGTAAGTTCCTTCTTAGAAGTAAGGCCTTTGGTTACCAAATATTGTGCTACACAGCGGATACCATTGCCGCACATTTCGACTTCACCACCGTCGGCATTCAGAATCTCCATTTTAAAATCGGCCTTCTGCGAGGGGCGTACGATTAACAATTGATCAAATCCAATGCCAAACCGCCGGTCGGACCATAAGGTGACCTTGTCTCTGAAATCAGGGCAATCTTCGGAAAGGCAGTTTACCACCATGAAATCGTTTCCAAGGCCGTGCATTTTGGTAAATGGAAGATTAGTCATACAAATTCAATTCATATCCCATTTTAGTTATGCCTTCAAGGCCTTCGGAATGGACTCACCACGAAGCAAATCGGCGAGTGTTTCTCTTTCTCGAATGACATAGAAATGCTTTCCCTTCACTAAAACTTCACACGCCTTGGGACGTGTATTGTAATGGGATGCCATAGTGAATCCATAAGCGCCTGCACTCATGACAGCTAGTAACTCGCCTGGTTCCATCCGTGGTAAGGAACGTGACGTAGCCAAAAAATCGCCGGTTTCGCAGATAGGGCCCACTACATCAACCGTCTGTTTTGCCCTTGGTTTTTTATGTACCGGCAGGATTTCATGATAGCTATTATAAAAGGCAGGTCTGATGAGGTCGTTCATTGCGGCGTCAACGATTTGAAAACTCTTATTGTCGCGGTTTTTAGTGTACAACAATTGAGTGACCAATATGCCGGCATTTCCCATGAGGGAGCGGCCCGGTTCGAAGACCAAGGTGAGGTTTCTACCTTTTAATTCTTTTAACAACGTATTTATATATTTCTGGGGGCTGGGTGGGGACTCCTTTTGGTACCGGATTCCAAGCCCACCTCCTAAATCCAAATATTGAATCGAGATGTCCATGCGATTTAACCGGTCGATCAATTGCAAAACTCGGCGCAAAGCATCGACAAAGGGACTGACGTCGGTCAATTGTGAACCGATATGGCAATCAATGCCTATGATTTTGATCCCCTTTAATGAGGCTGCTTTACCGTATACCCGAAAGGCGTCTTCATACTGGATGCCAAATTTCGATTTTTTCATTCCAGTAGTGATATAAGGGTGAGTTTTGGGATCAATATCGGGGTTAACTCGAATGGCCACCGGTGCTTTTCGTTTCATTTTTCTAGCTACCCGGTCGAGAGCAATCAATTCCTGTTCACTTTCTACATTGAACATGAGGATTTTCTTCTTGAGGGCATAAGCCATTTCCTCATCGGTTTTCCCGACTCCGGAAAATACGATTTTTTTCGGGTCGGCACCTGCCTTCAGAGCACGAAATAATTCTCCCTGACTAACGATATCGATTCCGCTGCCCAGATTGAGAAAGGATCTTAAAATTGACAAATTAGAATTACATTTCATGGAATAACAAATGAGATGGTCGATTTTTTTTAAGGCCTTTTTGTATTCCTCAAAATGATGAGTCAAGGCGCCATGAGAATATATATAGGTGGGGGTGCCAACTTCCTTGGCGATTTTTTTAATGGGAACCTGCTCTACATAGAGCTCTTGGTTGCGGTAGGGGAAAAAGTTCATGGAGTCATACCTTAGATAATTGAAGAAAATATATTTAGGATTTAATTTTATTCTGGGCGCGACGTATCTCGGCACGAACCCGCTTTCGAGCGGTGCCTCCTAGGGAGGCTCGGCGGTCCACCGCATGGGTCTCGTCTAGCCAATCATACACCTCAGGCCCAATTTTTTTATCAAAACTTTTAAGGGTCTCTAGGGTGAGATCTTTAAGTTCACAGGCTGCTTTTTGACAATGGGATACGATGCGCCCCACGGTGTGATGGGCATCTCGGAAGGAAATGCCTTGAGTTACCAAATAGTCTGCCAAATCGGTGGCCAAGACAAAGCCTTTGGCCATGGCCTCTCGCATTTGCTTGGGACGAAATTTGGTTTTTTCCAACATGGCGGTAATAAGAGTTAAGGACCCCTTTACCGTATGTACTGCATCAAATAGCGGTTCTTTGTCTTCTTGCAGATCTTTATTATAGGTCAAGGGAAGTCCCTTTAGGACGACGAGCAAGGATAACAAGCTGCCGAATACTCGACCGGTTTTTCCTCGGACCAATTCTAAGATGTCTGGATTGATTTTTTGAGGCATCATAGATGAGCCTGTACAAAAATCTTCAGGAAGTTCTATGAAATTAAATTCTTGTGTGGCCCACAAGATAAAGTCTTCAGCAAGTCTAGATAAATGGGTCATGATTAAGGAACAATGAAACAATACTTCTGCCACAAAATCTCGATCACTGACTGCATCCAAGCTATTTCTAGAAATTGAAGTAAACCCTAATTCATTGGCGACTTGATCACGATCAATGGGAAAAGTTGTTCCTGACAAGGCCCCAGAGCCCAAGGGCAGACTGTTGATTCGGGGAAGGGTATCAGCCAATCGATGATAATCCCGGTCGGCCATTTCAAAATAGGCGAGGAGGTGATGGGCCAAGGAGATCGGTTGTGCTCGCTGAAGGTGAGTGTATCCGGGCAGCAAGGTATTGACGTTTTTTTCAGCTAGCTTGATCAGTGCCTTTTGAAATTTCCGTATTAGCCCCATGACTTGATGTACCTGGTCTCGACAATATAGCCTCAGGTCGGTGGCCACTTGATCGTTTCGAGACCTGGCAGTGTGGAGCTTTCCTCCCACCGGGCCGATTAAATCGGTGAGCTTAGATTCAATATTAAGATGGACATCTTCTTTTGCTATGTCCCATTTGAATTTTCCGTCATCTATTTGTTTCTGGAGTTTTTTTAGGCCCCGTACAATTTTAGCGGCATCGGCTTTTTTGATGATTCCCCGTGCGGCCAACATATGGGCATGGGCTACAGATCCATGAATGTCGTAGGGATACAATTGTTAGTCAAAAGATATCGAGGCGTTGAACGTA
>JAJFLL010000347.1 GCA_021772695.1 Deltaproteobacteria bacterium | reverse complement strand
GATTATCGCCCCCAAAAGTCCGACAAAAATGAATGACCAATTTTCGTGGAACACCTCAGCAGGTTGATCAAAGCCAAAAGAAACAACCCCTGCCCAAACAACAACAAAGACAAACAGACATTTCGACCAGTAGTTAAAGTTTTCTGGAGTATTATTTACGGAAGGTAGGGGGGTAGCTATGGAATTAACCATAGTTTTACCGACTACCGTTTCATCAATGGTGGTTTCACCGACCATAGTTAAATTCACAGTTCCCAAAGTTGTGTTTGCCCTGACAGTCCTTTTAAAAAAATTGGCTGTCAGTAACTTGTATCGGTATGCAATGGCTCACTGACCAAAAAAATTTCCCCGTTTACGGCCAGAAAACTTTGTTCATGCCGCATTAATGCAAATCGAAAGCTGTCACTAAAGAATTATAGCTTTCGACTGTGTTTGGGAGATTATTGGCTTTAAGAACCGCAGCGGATAATTTTGCCTCGTCGATCGTAAAATGAAATGACAGCAATATTTATAAATCGATTATCGAAAACCCTCGTCCGCAACGTTCTAGAGGACAGCCCGGGAAATCCTTGACCCCGAAAAACCTAGTTGATCGAAACTTTAATAATGAATGCTAAGGCTCAAGAAATTCATCGTCAATAGAAATGTCCTCGTTAGGTGACGGCATAGTGCAAAGTCGGGAAAAAGTGGTTGGGTTTCATGATGAATGTTTTGTTTACTATTTTTTTTATTTTTGAAATTTCAGTCAACGCATCTCCTCATTGTTGTTTCACCTGTCGTAATCTAATCGCTCGGTGATTTAGGCAATAATTTCAGTCTAATTGGCTGAAAAAAAAGGAGTTATTAGAGATTTGTGACAGGGTCTTCATGATAATTTAAGCGTAAATTCATCTAAAACAATGATTTTCATAAATGGGATAAACTCGACTACTGTTTACAGAAAAAAGGTATCGTAAATTTTTAAATCCAATCGAAAGGAAAAAATCGGTGAAAAGGATTGGTTTAAAAAAATGTTTCTAAAAATATTTTTTAAAAATTTTTCCTTTAGAAACTGACCCTGATGAAAATGCCTGTTTTTAAATTTAAAAAATTAAATTTCTAAGCATCTTTGATTGACCAATAAATTGAATCAATCTAAAGTTGATAGAATCGATCCCATTAAAGATTCATAGTTAAATACTCAGCATAATTAATTTGTTTTGCTGACCGTTTTGGAAAGTCTCTGATGCCGTGAAGCTTCGGCACTAAGCCGACTGAGAAAAACGATTCCAGCAAAATATTAACGAAGCTGGTTTCGAAGATCTCGATAGCCGACCTGACGCAACCGGAAATTTTTTAAACAACGAGAATTCATATTAGGTGGCCGGGAAAAGGTAATCTCAATGTGGGTAGGTAAAATAAATGTCGCTGATCTCATTTAAAGAATTTCAGAAATTTGCCGAACAAGGCAACCTGATTCCGCTTTCCCTTAAACTTAATGCGGACACAGATACTCCGGTCTCGGCCTTCCTCAAGATGACCGAAGGGCCCTACCGCTTTTTGTTGGAGAGCATGGATGGGGGCGAGAAGTGGGGTAGGTATTCCTTTTTAGGTTCAGAACCCTCCTTGGTATTTCGTTCCAAAGGAAAACAGATTGAAATCGTGCGTGGAGATCACGTCGAACACCTTGAAGCCGATCCCTTAGAAATGATTCGAGAATTACTGCAACCTTATCATCCGGTGAAGGTTCCCGGCATGCCGCCTTTTTCCGGTGGCTTTGTCGGATACCTGGGCTACGACATGGTGCGTTTCATGGAACGCATGCCCGATCACCAAAAGAGCAGTCTGCCTTTTTTTGATGCTCAGTTGTTGCTGCAAGATTCTATCATCGCCTTCGACAATGTGCATCAGAATCTGGAAATCATTGTGTTGGCACACGTTAAACAAGGCGAAGATCTAAAGAAGGTCTTTGATAAAAATGTTTGTCGCCTCGAACTTCTGGCCAGCCGTTTGAAACGGGACTTGCCTTCCGGTTCCTCTTTTTCATGGAACGCCCAAGATCCGATTAGCAATACTACCGAGGCTCACTTTCACCACATGGTGGAGCGGGCGCGAGAATACATGCGGGCGGGCGATATCCTTCAGGTGGTGCTCTCACAACGATGGGAAGCCCCCTTTGAAGGGGATCCCTTTCAGGTCTATCGCGAACTGCGGCATATCAACCCATCGCCCTATCTTTTTTATTTGATGATGGATGGCCAACATCTAACCGGCTCGTCGCCTGAGGTGATGGTGCGTTTGGAAGGCTCTAAAATTAAAGTGCGCCCCATTGCAGGCACCCGAAGGCGGGGGCGCAATATTCAAGATGAATTGGATATGGAACAAGAGATGTTGAACGATCCCAAGGAGCTCGCCGAGCACACCATGTTGGTCGATCTCGGCCGCAACGATGTGGGCAGGGTTTCGGAGCAGGGTTCGGTGAAGGTGACCGAGTTGATGACCGTGGAAAAATATTCCCATGTGATGCACATCGTTTCAAACGTGGAAGGCAAACTCGCTCCCGAATATGATGCGGTCGATGTCTTAAAGGCCACCTTTCCCGCCGGTACCTTGAGTGGTGCCCCGAAAATTAGGGCCATGGAGATCGTCGAAGAACTTGAGACGGCCCGGCGCGGTCCCTACGGCGGTGCGGTGGGGTATCTTGATTTTTTCGGCAATATGGACACCGCCATTACCATTCGCAGTCTCGCCTTTGCCAAAGGTAAGGTTTGGTTTCAATCCGGCGGTGGCATCGTATTGGATTCCCAACCCGAGTTGGAATATCTTGAGTCCAACAATAAGGCCAAGGTGATGATGCAGGCCCTCAGGCAGGCATCAGCACCCCCCGAGTTGGACTTTGAAGATCCCATATCCTTGGATGTCGCCCTTGGCGAACGTAAGACCGATACCGCCAAATAAAGTCGAGTGGGTGTAGATGCCGCCCAATTGGTTTGGGAAAAGGGTAGGGAGCTTTCGCTTCGTAATCTTGGAGCAGGTATGGGAGCCAATTTGCAGCATAATAATAATGACAGCGCCCGTTCGGAGGCATAGCGACCATGTTTCTCATCATCGACAATTACGATAGTTTTACCTACAATCTGGTGCAGTACTTGGGTGAGTTGGGTGCGCAGCTACGGGTAGTGCGCAATGATCAGATCACCGTAAAAGAGATCGCTCAACTAAGCTTGGCAGGCATCGTGATCTCTCCCGGTCCGTGCACACCCAACGAGGCGGGCATCAGCCTGGAAGTGATTGCGGCCTTCAAAGGTAAGCTACCCATCTTGGGGGTATGCCTGGGCCATCAGGTCATCGGCCAAGCCTTCGGCGGCAAGGTGATTCGCGCCGACAATATATTGCACGGCAAGACCAGTCCGATTCACCATTCCGGCACGGGCCTATTTGAGAAATTGCCCCAACCCTTTGAGGCCACCCGCTACCATAGTCTTATCGTCGAGCGAGACAGCCTCCCCGAAGACCTAGAGGTTTGTGCCTGGACCGATAGCGGCGAGATCATGGGCATCCGACATAAAAAATATCCCGTGTCGGGCGTGCAGTTTCATCCTGAGAGTATTTTGACGACGGCGGGGAAGGATCTGTTGGGGAATTTTCTTCGGGCCATTTAAAGGGAAAATAAAAAAACCAAAAAAGCCTTTCCCTCCAACTCAATGAAAGAAAAGGCTTTTAAATGTGGGCAAGGACAGAATCGAACTGTCGACACAAGGATTTTCAGTCCTTTGCTCTACCGACTGAGCTACTTGCCCGATCCAGCTTTCGGCATTTCCCTTCGAAAAGAGAAAATTCGTCGCGACGCTCTTCTAAGGAGGACGGGGGGCAGTGTCAATCATTTATGTTTTTACAGTCTGACGATGTTTTTGCCCTTGAGCGCTTGGGTGATACCGCGGGTATCGAAGAGGAGCGGGGCGTGCTCGACCACCTGTTGATAGGGCAGTTCGTCGTGATCGGTGACGATGAGAACGCAGTCGAAGCCTCGCAGCATTTTGGGGGTCAGTGCCTTAGATTTCGCCTTCCCCCAGGGGGCACGCCAATGGGGAACCAAGGGGTCGAAGTATTGTAATCGGGCACCGCTGGCATGCAGCCGTTTGCCGAGTTCGTAGGCGGGTGATTCGCGGGTATCACTCACATTCCTTTTATAGGCCACGCCAAGCAAGAGAATCTTGGCGCCCTTGAGCGCCTTCCCCCGGTGCTCATTTAAGGCCCCCTGAAGCCGCTGGAAGACGTATTCGGGCATGTTTAGGTTCACTTCGGTGGCTAGGTCGACAAAGCGAGGTTGGTAATTGAGGGCCTTGAGCTTCCAAGAAAGATATTGCGGGTCTAAGGGAATGCAATGCCCACCTAAGCCCGGTCCCGGGTAGAAGGGCATGTATCCGAAGGGCTTGGTAGCGGCTGCGGCGATGACTTCCCAAACATCGGCACCGAATTTCTCGCAGATCTGGGCAAACTCATTGGCCACACCGATATTGACCGCACGAAAGGTGTTCTCGAGTTGTTTGACCAATTCGGCGGTGAGGGCGTCGCTAACCGGGATCACCTTTTCGACTATCGTATGGTAGAGCAGGGTGGCCAGTCGGGTGCAAGTGGGGGTGATGCCGCCCACCACCTTGGGTGTGTTATTCAAATGATAGGTTTCGTTACCGGGATCGAGCCGTTCCGGGGAGTAGGCCAGGTAAAAATCCTTTCCTGCCTTCAAACCCTTGGCCTGTAATTCCGGCAGCAGGATTTCTTCAGTAGTGCCCGGATAGGTAGTGGACTCCAAAACGATCAATTGGCCTGGGCGTAAAATGGCAGCCACTTTTTGCACTGCCGCTAAGATATGACTGATGTCGGGATCCCGGGTTTTCCTTAAGGGAGTGGGCACGCAAATCAATATAACCTGCTGTTTTTTCAACTCGGTGAATCGTGCGGTGAAGCGCAGGCGCTTTTGGGCCAA
>JAJFLL010000346.1 GCA_021772695.1 Deltaproteobacteria bacterium | reverse complement strand
GTCCGATAAAAGGAATTTAACGCTAAAATTCTTCCTGGATCCACTTCCCATCCATTTAATAATTCCGGAATGTTCAACTGATTTTCAGAAATCAGGTTATGCCTTTGTCCCGTTAAATTTTGAATACCAACCCATTGGGCCCGGTAGAGGCTTTGCTTATTTGGCTTTTCTTGAGCAATCCTTTCAGCCATTTGATCAAACCAATTGTCGGCACCATCTTCTAGATAGGCATTCAAAGCAAAGGGTACATCTTCTTGGAGGTGACGCTCTAAACTTTCTAATAATTGCGGTTGTTTTAAACTCCATTTGGCCAACAATCGTGCCATCCAGGCATTTCCTGTTAATTCGATCCATGGGCCCGCAAAATTACGTCTGCGGTGCAAATCATCAAAAATTTCTGGTGAAACGGTGGCATGTATTAAAAAACCAAGAGCCTCCAAATGACCCGCCTCTGCAGTCAAGTGAATGCCATGAAAATATTCGGGCCGCTCTAAAAATTTTGAAAAATAATTTCTTAAGGACACCCGGTTTAAGGCCTGATTGTATTTTGAGTGGGCGGAATTTTGTGGAGAAATCATTTTGACCAGTAAAGCTAGCCGAATCAAGTCATTCCAATTCTCATTAGCTTTTTTGGTCATTCGATCTGGCAGGTCCCAGTGCTCAACCCATTCCCTGGCCGTATCTTGAAATTTTCCTATCTTCATCAAGGTTATGAATGCGTTCATATCCCGTTGGCTTTGGCGATGTAACCAACTCCAATCCACCACCTCCCCTAACAAGGCTAGGGCCGATTCATTGAAAGCCCCTCCTCCCGAACTCAAGAGTACTGCTTCCAAAAATTTTGAAGATTCACGTAGGATTTCTGGAGAAAAATGAGAATAATCATGTCCCATCAAGGCCAATTGGGCATGCCGGTTTCCGATGCCATGTAAATCATAAACCAATTCCACCACATGGGGATCATGGTATTGTTCCAACAAGATACGAGTGGGATTAAAGCCTAATAATCGTTCTCGACTTTGTAATCCACCTTCTTCGTGCACCATTTCTAAAAGATATTTCAGATGGGCAGCCTCGGGTTTGCCCTCACGAATTCGAGTTTCTGCTTCCCTTAATGTGATGAAACCCGAACCTCCGTGCGAAGGCCCTAGGTATGGAATGAATTCAAATTGTTTGCCTTGAAGATTTTTAAAATATTTCCAGTCCCCGTGGGGCACCGCAATGCGACGGCCGTTTGTTTGGCCGATTTCTTGGGTAGGTGAGAAAATTAATTTTTTATATCCAATTTCGATCAAGGTCCAATTGTTGGCATCTGCATCGAAATGATCCTTTTCTTGTAATCGGACTCGGCGGCCCGATGGCAATTGAACCAAATAGCGATCTAAGGAAGGTTGGGTCTCGACATCTGGGACTATTGTTTCTGCGGCGATCTCTCGAAAATAACTTTCCGGATCCAAAAATTTGCCTTTATACAAATAGTGAACCCTTTTGCGACCAGACGGATTTGCCGACCCCCCTCCCCCCTTAGGACCTTCATTGCTACTCATCATGTAGAGTGGAAATCGAAGGGACGGCAATTGTCCTTTTGCCCCAGGACCACCGGCCACGGCCCAGCGCGCCCATAGCGGATTTCTGCTTCCTGGCGTCGAGGTTACTTGCTTTGGAAAAATGGTTTCTGAAATATGGTGTTGCCACCGATGCAGGCCCGGCGCCAATTGGGGCGTGAGGCTACCAGCTCCG
Source organism: Deltaproteobacteria bacterium (assembly GCA_021772695.1). Classification (GTDB taxonomy): domain Bacteria; phylum UBA10199; class UBA10199; order DSSB01; family DSSB01; genus JAJFLL01. The sequence goes on along the minus strand of JAJFLL010000346.1, from coordinate 7,018 downwards.
TTAAATTGCAACAGGGTGGCGAAGCCATCTAAGAGATTCACCCAGCCGTCTACGTACTCCCGGTGGAAATATACCCTTTCGGCCCCCTGACCCAAGAGAATGCCACCCAACATGCCCCCTTGGGGTAAAAGTTTAGAACTCAACGGATACCAGCTCACCCATCGCTTCGGTGGGGCCAGGGCCAACCCTGACTCCATGCCATGGAGCTTTTGCAATATTTGCCGACTCCCGAAGCCGCTCAACTTCAAGGCGCCCAGTACCAAGGCTGACCCCAATAATTCCTCTTGTAGGGCACCATGCTCCCAATTCACCGAGGCCCCCAGGGCCACTCGCCCCAAGCGTTCCGTGAAGACAAAGGTTGGCACCTCGGCAAAAAACCCTCCCAGGGCCGAAAAACTCCTCAAACCCCAGGTGCCGAAATCCTTTTCAATGCCCCAATCCTTTAATAACCTAAAGCTTAGGGATCGGCCCCCTTGGTAAGCCAAGCCAGCGCCCATCATCCCGAGAAGCAGGGCCGGATCGGCGGTTTGTTCCAGCCAACGGTGACTTAGGTGTTCTAAACGAGCCCCGGTAGTCGCCCCCTGACCGATCACGCCGGCCAAATTCTCGGCGGCCTCCAGACGTAGCTTCGGGTCGGGGGCCTCATTATTAATTAGGGAATAAGCGGCAACCGCCAGGGATTCCTCCCCCTGACCTTGGCTTTCACAGCCAAAAGTAAAAAGGTCCGACCAGAATAATTGGGCATTGTCGTGACGTGCGATGGCATGGAGTTGGCGCCGGGAGAAGGCAGAACCCTCTACCTCGGCTAAGGCCAATAGCTGGGCAGCTGCTCCCAATGGAGAGCGCGGCGGAAAAATGGTGTCCTGCGTACCCAGTGGCCGATGGCCTGGCCCCTGGATGATGCGACTCACCAGGTGTACCTCCAATAATCAGGAGAAAATCTTTGGGCCTATGGGGTCAGAACTTATCGGTGAGAAGCCGTCGAGGTTTCCTGTCAAATCCTTCACTATCCACATTAATCGACAATAGATTTATTATTGATTTTTAAAGGTTTATCTAACTTTGTTGAAGCAGTCTTTAACTATGATATTTTTGAAGGATGTTTTGGGAGAATTTGTATACGTAATGGATTCCAGAGAGCAAGGCCATGATCAACGCCAATACCAGAACAATCCACCCAATACGTTGCCCGTTTAGTTCCCCTAGATTGTAATGAATCATCAAGGCCACTAAGGCCACATTTTGCAGGGCCGTCTTTTTTTTCCCCCAGGAGTCAGCGGAAAGCTCTAATCCCTCGGCCGTAGCAATGCCACGAAGTGCGGTAATGGTGAGTTCCCGCCCTAGAAATAATACCACGATCCAGGCAGGGATCCTGTCCAACGGGATGAGCATTATCATCACGGTCAAGACCATTAATTTATCGGCAAGCGGGTCAAAATATTTTCCAAAAACAGAGTTGATTTTAAATTTACGTGCATAATAGCCATCTACCAAGTCACTCAAACCCGCTATGATAAAGACCCCTGAGGCAATCAATCCCATGAAAAGGTTTTGAGCTTGGGTTTTTTCGACGGAAATCTTAGCCAATAAAAACATCATGAGTGGAATTAACGCCACCCGGCCCAAGGTCAGATAATTGGGCAAATTGAAATATTCTCTTTTTTTGGCGGCTGTCAGACCCATGGTTGTCAATATGGCGAAAAACACTCTTCTTGACCAGGATAATTCAGGATAGGCTTGACAAGGCTTTCGCCTTCGAATCAGGCTGAAAGTTCCAGATCAGAACAATCTTATGAGTGCTTCAGAAGAAAAATTTGATTTTTTAGTTTTAGGTAGTGGGATCGCAGGCTTAATCTATGCCTTGGAGGTCGCCCAACACGGTTCCGTCGCTATTATCACCAAAAAAAATAGTGCGGAATCCAATACCAATTATGCCCAAGGTGGCATTGCATCCGTCATAGGGCCTGACGATAATTTGGAATCCCATATAAAAGACACACTTCAAGCCGGTGCGGGGATTTGTCATGAAGAGGTAGTACGGCGAGTTGTCAAAGAAGGTCCAACCGTAGTGCAGAACCTCCTGCATTGGGGTGTCGAATTTAGTAAGGATGCCAGTGGGGAATTCGATTTGGGCCGCGAAGGTGGCCATACCCGCAGACGAGTATTACATTCAGGTGATTTTACTGGGCACAATATTGAAACTGCCCTCATTCAAGCAGTCAAAGCTCATTCCAATATCCATATCTTTGAACACCACTTCGGTATCGACTTAATCACCACTAGAAAATTAGAAATAGAACCCCACCAACCTAATCGAGTGCTCGGTGCCTATGTTCTCAACGTCAATGAGAATAAAATTCAGACATTTCTGGGAAAAGTCACCGTATTGTGCACAGGGGGAGCGGGTAAAGTCTATTTATACACCTCAAATCCCGATATCGCTACGGGTGACGGTCTCGCCATGGCCTACCGCGCTAAAGCCAAAGTAGCCAATTTAGAATTCGTGCAATTTCACCCCACCTGCCTTTTTCATCCACAGGCAAAAAACTTTTTATTGTCTGAAGCCATGCGTGGTGAAACCGGTGCATTGAGATTGCAAAATGGCGAAACCTTTATGGAAAACTACGACCGACGCAAGGAACTGGCCCCCCGAGACATCGTTGCCCGAGCTATTGATTTCGAATTAAAAAAGCGGGGTGAAGATTATGTCCTACTCGATATGACACATATTCCCTCGGATTATTTAGAGGAGAGGTTTCCAAACATCCATGCCACATTAATAAAGTACGGCATGGACATGAGGGTCGACCCCATTCCGGTGGTACCCGCAGCACATTATATGTGCGGTGGTGTCATCGTCGATGAAAACTCTGAAACCCACATTCAAAATCTATTTGCTTGTGGCGAGGTCTCATTCACGGGTTTTCATGGAGGTAATCGATTGGCCAGCAACTCCCTATTAGAAGCTGTCGTATATGCCAAAGCAGCGGCACGGGTCGGACCAAGCCGATTGGATTCCCCGCAAACCAACGCGGGAGTTGTTCCCCCTTGGGATCCGGGTAACGCGATTGATCTCGATGAAGCCGTTGTCATCAAGCAAACCTGGAATGAAATAAGAGAAATGATGTGGAACTACGTCGGTATTGTTCGAAGTCGCAAACGCCTGAACCGCGCTAAAAAAAGAATCGATTTATTTCGAGAAGAAATCAAAGAGTATTATTTTGATTTTAGAGTGACGCCTGATTTACTTGAGCTCAGAAATATAGCCACCGTAGCCGATTTAATCATTCAATCAGGACAATGGCGGAAGGAAAGCCGCGGTCTTCACTACAATCTGGATTACCCCTCGCCTTCAGAAATGTTCCGCCGCGACACCCTTTTGGTACCCTAAACTTTAGCGGATTGGAAATTCCATACGACCCGTACCCCTTACGCTCGATATAATCAACGTCATCTCTTTTTGGTCGGAATCCAAGACATTGGTGGGGAAAACCACGCGAAACCCCTCAAACCACTTTGTCAAATAGGGATAAAAAGTATAATAAAAAGGGTTCAAATCAACTTTCTCAACACTCAAAGTATCAAATACTTCATCACCGACCTTTAAATTGATTTCCCAGAGGTTTTTGTCTCCCACCACTTCACGCAAGCCGGGCTCAAGGGCGTATAGTCCCAGAAAAAATTCGGTCTTCCGTTCCGGATCCATTTCACTTTTTTCATGGGCTGCATACGGTGAAGGCCCTTCGGGGTAACGCTTTTTCATTAATTTATCTGCAGCGGCTAACAATGTGGGACTATGGTAAGTGGCGTACCACTTATAGGAGATGGTTAGATCTCCAATGGTATAATGAGAATTTTCTTTGGTGTATTTTTTTACCGTCTTTTTATAGGGACTCGTCAATGATAATACCGAACTATTTAAATCGGCCTGAGACCATACGGGGACAGAAATCAGCATGATGGCAGTCAGAATTGTAATTAAAATTTTAGGCACTGATTAACTCCGATTTTTTAAACATGGAAACGACCTGTAAATTCGCAGCCTCCAGGTTCTCCCTTCCCCCCTCTTCTCGATCTACTAATACCACGACACCCTTTACTACGAAACCCGCTTCACGGACCTTTTCACAAGCCGTGAGTAGAGAGCCTCCGGTGGTGATAACATCTTCTAACAAAACCACTCGCATGCCAAGGCGCAAGTGCTTTGCCCCTTCGATCCATTGACGGGTACCATGGCCTTTAGGAGTTTTCCGGACGATAAACCCGCTCAGGGGTTCTCTACGTTGCCAACTTAACATGGCCACTGATGCTACTAAGGGATCAGCTCCCAGTGTCGGTCCACCTATCGCCTGGCATTCCGGAAAATTATCTTGAATTAATTCAAACATTCCCTCGGCAATGAGGTTTAACCCCTCAGGGTGTAGCGAAGTCTGTTTTCCGTCAAAATAAAAATGACTCTTTCTACCAGATGCCAAAGTGACTTCCCGGGCCTCGTGAGAATATTTTAATAAAAGGTCTTTAAGACGATTTTGTTTTTCTTTTTTCATGTCGGTGCTTTTTTAACCAATCAATTACATTTTGATAAACTTCTTTGCGACCTATTTCATTCAAAGTTTCATGAAAAAAACCGTCGTAAATCTTAAGCGTTTTATCTTTGGACCCTAAATTTTGATAAAACTCCTTTGAACCTTGGACGCTGGTTATACCATCTTCGCTGCCGTGAAAAATCATTAATGGCAATCGAATCTGCGCTGCCAACTCAGGAACCATTTCCAAGTTTTGCAGCAGTTCATCTCCCAAACGTAGTGTTATCTTTTTGGCAACCAAGGGGTCCGCACTATATTTGGCTACCACCTTCTTATCATGGGAGATTAACCTAGGATCGATATCGTTGGGAATACTCAGCGAAGGCAAAACCATTGAAAGATATTTTCCTAAAAACCTTTTCAACCAAAACACCTGCATCGCCAATCGAATATTGGGTGAGGAAAGAATGGCTCCCGACAATTTTTTGGCATGCTTTGCTAAAAAATTGATGGCTACCTGTCCTCCAAAGGAATGTCCTAAAAGATAAGGTTTACTGCCGCTCTCTTCATGAACTTGATCGACGATAAAATCGAGATCATCAACTAAGGTTTCAAAATTTTCCACATAGGCCCTGATTCCCGGAGTTTTACCATGCCCTCTCTGATCGTATAGGCGAACGGCCCAATGGTTTGAGGCCAGAAAATTGGCAAAATCATCGTACCTACCGGAATGTTCGCCCAAACCATGAAGAATTATCAAAGTGCCATAGGGGTTTTTGGGTGTGATACCCCAGTAAAATATTTCTTGGCCATCAGGGCACCTGATAAACTTTTGAAATGTGTCGAATATCGTTTTCATTCTACTTTTCCCACTTGAGAGGTCTCAATCCAACCTCCCTCACCATTGGTGGTTTTGACAAGTTGAAATTCACCTTGTTTTTTTTCCAGAATAACCACCTGGCCCTCTCGCAAACTTTTTCCCGTTGGAGCCTCAAGGGTTGGAGCCGAAAGGAGGACAGCATTGGGAATAACGATAACCCCAATGGGTTTCATAAAAAATTGAAAATAGGATTGCGACCACAATAGTAATACCAAAAACCATAAAACCCCGAGGCTAATAGACCATTTTTTCTTGATCGGCTTGCGTTTGAGAATTCCGCGAATAATTAAGCCAAAGAAAATTAAACTGATCAAGGCTAAGAGAAAAAACGATTCGTAATAATTGAGTTTCAGTGGGCGAACGATGTTTTCTTGTAAAAACACCTTCCATCTGGGTTGGGGCCCTATTGCCGAATTCATTTTATTCTGCACGTAACTTAGGTTGTTGAAGATGTCTGCATCACGCGGTTTCCAACGGTTCGCCATAAGAAGATAGCGTAAGGCATTGCCCGGTTGGCCAATTTCCCAATAGGCATGGGACAAATTGAAATAAATATTCCCATTGCTGAAACCCAGACTGAGCAGTTCCTGCCATTTTTGTATGGCTTGTTGATAATTTTTTTCATGATAAGCGCCGCGCGCTTCTCGGGCCATGTCTAGAGGTGTTTCTGCAAAAGCCATCCCAGGTAGCAACATCGCTAAGATATAAATGATGAAGGTCAATCGCTTCATTTAGACAAGACTTTCTCTATTTCACGTAAACTATCTAAGATTTCTTGTTTAATGGTTTTTAAGTCATTCAGGCTTTCCCCCTGCCCGCTGTATTTCCATTGGTCTAATTTTTCTAGAAGATATACCATGCGACGCAGTCGATCGGCAGACACTCCTTTTTCTTTTAAGAGCTCCTCCACTTCTCCCGGAGTCAAGGCAAGTCCCTTAACCGCAAAAACATCCCCCAAATAGTTCCGCATGATTTGACTTAGCGAAGAACTGGCATCCTGCCCCCTGCCATCTTTGATGTTTTGTAAGGCGCTTTTTGCCCGCCGAAAAGCGCTAGACCGCTTCCGATCATCGGCTCGGGCCGCTTGCTTGGCCTGCATTCCCCGAAACCATCGAAGCAGGAGATAGATTAGAGGTAATCCCAATATACTAAACCAGGCCAAAGCACGAAGCCATAGTGGGGGGATCTGGGACTTCAGTAACACCGATGGAGGCTTAATACCCACTAAGGCCCTGCCTAGACTAGCGGCTCCTCTAGATTCGTCGGTTCCGTCAATTCCCGCGGTTACTAAGGGACCTTGTGCAGCAGAACCATTCACTTCTAAATTTTGTTTTGGGACCTCTAAATTTTCGTATTGCCCCATTTTGGGATTAAAAAAGGCCGTACTTAGCGGACCCACACTGGCCATTCCTGGCCGCTGGGGTACAAGGGCATATTCAAAAGTCTTAGTACCACCTAATCCTTGCATGGTTTTTTTAACATCGACCTTAGGCGCCGATGGATAGACCTTGATGGCCTGGGAATCTTTAAATTCACTCAATTTCGCGTCGCGAATATTTCCCTGACCAGAAATCGTAACTTTCAAATAGGCCGTTTCGCCCGTCTGAATTTT
>JAJFLL010000345.1 GCA_021772695.1 Deltaproteobacteria bacterium | reverse complement strand
CAAGACGGACAAGTGGCGGTACGGGTTGAGGTGCAAACCGGCACGGGATTAGAAGGATGGGTCGAAGTCAAAGGTAATATTCGAGAGGGAGACAGCGTGGTCACACGAGGGGTCGATCAGTTAAAATTGCCTGATGAATTTATCAAAACCGCTAGTTAAGAATGAAGGGCTTCTTCCTTGAATAGTTTGACGGTTTCATCTTCATCGTCAAATTCGGATTTCAATAGGGTGTCAGCAACCAACACCACTTCACCCAAGACATTACCATTATAAGGGTTGCAAGCTAGGTCGAGTCCTCGTGTAAAATGGTGCTGACCATTGATAAAGAGTTGAAATTTTTTGAAATCCATAATTCCATCGCAAGTAGCACAAGGCCTTTCCATTTGACAAGACCAACCGCGTCAAAAAGAATATAATATTATTCAAGAATTTTAAAAGGATCCAGCCATGTACAAAAAAATTCTCTTCTGTTTGGACGGAGGACCTGCCGATACCCATATTTTAAAAATGGGACTAAATCTCTGCAAACGTCTAAAGGCCACGGCCCATGGCCTGACGGTTCAAGATATCCTGACTCTAGAAGGGCCGCTGATGTATGACATATCCGGAGCCTTGGCGTTTATCCCTCAAATGAACTTCCTTGAGGAAACCCGAAAAACCTTAGAAGAAAGAAGTAAGAATATCCTTTCAGGTTTCAGCTCCGCCTGTAAGGCCGAGGGTGTTACCAGTGAAGAAGAAATCGCCGAGGGAATCGTCTACAAGGTCATCTGTGACAAAGGAGAATTAAACGATTTGACCCTGATTGGCCGTCAAGGACTCCACTATCAATTCGATAAGGAGTTTCTCGGATCCACCGCAGACCGAATTATTCGCAATACCCGCTCCCCGGTTTTGGTAGTCACCCATGAAGCCACCCCCTTAAAAAACCCACTTTTGGGTTATGACGGCAGTCACCAAGCTAAGAAAGCCCTGGCTACGGCGGCTCACCTTTGCACCGAACTTCAATTACCCCTGACGGTTTTACATGTGAGCAGCGACCAGGAAAAATCCGAACCCATTTTAGGTGAAGCCAAAGCCTATCTCGATTCGTATAAGATCATTACCAAGTATGAGCGTTCTGAGGGTCGTCCCCATGAAGAAGTGGCTCAATTCGCCAAACGGCACCAACACGACTTACTTTTTTTAGGGGCCCGAGGCCATCGCGGCATCTTGGATTTTATCTTAGGTTCAACGACACAATACGCCCTATGGGCTGGTGGTTTTCATGTCTTGGTCGACCGCTAAAATATCGGTTTCTTTTCTGGTTTTTTGCCTGTTTCTACCCACGTCGGCCTGGGCAAAATATCAAACCCTTCAACCCGGTCTTGAATACCAGGAAATTAATTTAGAGAACGCCCAAACCACTCTACATTTGCTCAGGGTCAATCTGAAAAATTTTGATATTAAGCCCATTGACGGCAGGGCATTAGGCGCACCGTCCTGGACCGTTAAAGAAATGGCCAAAAAGGAAGGCGCCGTGGCGGTCATCAATGCCAATTTTTTCGATCCCGCAAAAAAACCCTTGGGATTGGTCCTTCGTGACGGCAAAATCCTAAACACTTTTCATGGCACCTCATGGTGGGCGAGTTTTCTTATAAAGGAAAATCATGCCCGCATCACCAAGGTATTCGAAAATTCGCAAGTAAAGGGATACCAACAAGGCATACAGGCGGGCCCCCGTTTAATCATTGGGGGAAGAACTCCAAAATTAAAAAAAGAAGCCTCGCCTAAATCGGCCGTGGGCATCGACAAACAGGGACGCATCGTCTTTGCAGCAACCCTTGGGCGGGTGGAGATTTCTGATTTGGCAAAAATCCTTTCTGCGCCGTCAAATCAAGGTGGGCTAGAATTAACTCAGGCACTAAACCTGGACGGAGGGTCTTCCACCCAATTTTATTTAAATGCCAATCAACGAGAGGTTTATTTACCTGGATTGAGCAAGATACCCGTCGGTTTAGGAGTATTTCCTAAATCTTAAGTTTAAGAGAGAGGCAAGGCAGGATCGATCTCATGGGTGTAAGCATCTAGACCGCCTTTGAGGGTATAGACTTCCTTAAAGCCCATTTTATCTAATACTTCAGCCGCATGATTGGCCCGGCGCCCACTCTTACAATAGGTAATGACCGGTTTATCGATCTTTAAAAGATTGATGGCGGAGGATATGTCACCTAAAGGAAGGGGAATACTATCGGGAAGTTTTACTTTTTTTCTCTCCCAATCTTCCCGCACATCGACAAGTTGGGTTCCGGGATGCCGTTTGATAAACCCAGCCAACTGTTGTGGCTCTAAGGTCTTGACTTGGCCGATTACCCGAGTTGGAAGGCTTGATCCAAGCAAAACCAACACGATAAAAATAAAAAAATATCTACTTCTGAGGTAATCCTGAGGATTCATATTTAACTGCCATTCCCTTGCAATAGGCGGTTTCTTTGGCCCACATGAGCCCATTGCGTTTGATGCCGCCGGACTCGCACACCACGGCAACCACCGCATCGGCATCCATCTTAGCGGCCTCCTGCCTTAATTTTTGCCGGGCTTCCCCCACTTCTTTGGCGCCCGCACCGACCGGTCCTAAGGTTTGAAACAGCCGTGAAGGAACCGTTTCATAAATTTCGGGGAGTTCCCCCGCACTTAAGGAAAGGGGTAAGAAAAAAAGGGCTAGCCAAAGGTTCTGGAGAATTGTTCGCATAATAAACATTAATTCGTTATTCTTTGATTTTTATTAATG
>JAJFLL010000344.1 GCA_021772695.1 Deltaproteobacteria bacterium | reverse complement strand
TTCCAATGGTCCAGCAAGACCCGGTCGCCGTCATTTAAGGCGGTCTCGGCCATGAATCCGAATCTACCGCTGTCGAAATTCGAGCGGTAAATATGGAACACCCATCCTTTGAATGCCATTTCACCAAGGGTTTCCGTGCTCATGGGAGCGATCCTTTCTGGAGTCTACTCATTAATAAGCAAGATATTTGCCAACTTTAGAAAATAAAAACGTCGGCTAAACCATTATAATCACAGGATTTTTTAGGGGTAACCCTGAGACAAAAATTTTAATCGGATAAAGGTTCATCCAAGGTGGGCCATATGTCGGGGGGATTTTATCCAAACTGCAGGGGCCAACTCAGGGTAAAGGTGGTGCCCTGATTCAATTCACTTTGCACCGAGATGTCGCCCCGATGCAGTTCGATGATCTTCTTCGTGATGGCCAAGCCGAGGCCGAGACCGCGGTTTTTGGTGGTGGTGAATTCTTCAAAGAGGCCTGCCAAAATTTTTGGCGGAATCCCAGCGCCCGTGTCTTGCACCGAAAGAAAGACCCGTTGATTCTCTTGCCTCAGGGCGATGGTTACTTTGCCGCCGTGGCCTTGCATGGCTTGTAAGCCGTTGGAAATAAGATTTTCTAGGGCCCGTCGCATCAGATCGGGATCGGCGCGAAGGTTCGGAAACGGCTCCGGCGGAAGAAACTGCACCATGATGTCTTTTTGCCTCATGGAAGACTGAAAACTTTCGAGGACCTCTTGAATAATTTGGACCAAATCCATGGTCTTGGGTCTAAAGGGCATCTCATGGGTGAGGTGTCTTAAGTCTTCGAGGAATTGATTGATGCGAGAGAACTCCCGATTTACCACGTTGTTGAAGGTTTCCCGAAATTCGGCCTTGTCGTAATGATCTTTTAAAAGTTTGGCCGCGCTTTCAATATTTTTGACGGGGTGCTTGAGGTCATGGGCCAAGCTTGAGGCCATGCGGCCGAACATGGTCATGCGTTCTTGTCGTAAAATGGTTTGTTGTAAGGCGGCAAGGTCTTGGCTCATTTTGTTAAAACTGCGGCCCAATTGTCCCAGTTCGTCTTTACCCAGGTCGGTGATTTGATGGTCCAATTCACCGCGCCCGATGGCCTCGGTGGCTGCTACCAATTGATTGACCGGTCTGAGAAACAGGTAGCGGTTAACCAGTTTGGCCGTCACAAACATGATAATGAGAAAGAGGCCCGTCAAGACGATTAGAAATTTTGAAATGGCCCGAATCGAGGCAAAGGCCTCATTGCGTGGTTGGGAAAAGACCAAAAACCAATAGGGATTTTTAGAAATCAGTTTCATGCTGAATAAAGAGGTGCCCTGAGCCGTTTCGATCATTTTGGTATGGGAATCTTTCGCGGGCTTTTTCTGGTCGACTTGAGGCAGCTCTGTGGGAAACCCCACAAAGGGGACCTCCTCTTCAGTAGATAATATGGCCCTCTTATAATGGGGGTCTCCCGAGGCCACCACGTTTCCTTGCACATCGACCACACTGGCGTAGCCTTGTTTGCCCAATTGAATATCGGAAACCCACTGCCACATTTGCAATAAATCGATTTGCCCGATCAATATTTTTGAATTGGCCTGATCGTAATTCATGGGAACCAAAAACCAAATCATGGGGGTCAGGTCGGCAGACAGGTAGGTGTCGGAGGTGACGAAGTTCCCCTCGAGGGCCTTTTCGATCAAGGGTGTATCGGGCATGGGGCGGTTGGGAGAACTTAGGGTAGAGAATTGTTGAACCTGATCGTCTTCAGAGTAAATGACCAACTCGTTGAACTGGGAAAATCGAATCACATAATTTTCGATGATGCGTTGGGTTTGCTGGGCGTTTAGGTTGGTCTCTTGTAGGTCCATGGCCAAGGTTTCGAGGATTTCCTTGGAATGTTCCAAGAATAGGGAAATCTCTTCAGAGGCTCTTAGGGAGATCTCATAAAAACTGTTTTGAATGGTTCGGCGAAGCGAGGCCTGAAAACTGTATAGACTGATGCCTCCGAAGATCAACAGCGGGGTCAAGGCAGAGAAAATTAATAGAAATAATAATTTAGCTCTTAGGGTTCGCAACGAACATCCTTTAACGAAGAGAAAAATTTGTCGGCATCAAGACTAAATCCCTGGCACGATTTCCGATAAACCAGAGGAGTACGTACCCAAAAAAGGAATAGTGCTGGAGGATTATTCATGAGTTCTTGCATTGCTAGGAAGAACGCCTTTTTGGATTCTTCGGGGTTGGGGTTGTAGCGCGCCTTTTCAAGTAGGGCATCGAGTTTGGGGTTGCTGTAGCCAGAGATGTTGAGGCTTTTGTTTCCCTCGGCCGTATGGAACACCAAATAATTAGAAAATATCGGCTCTTTGACCGCGTAGGGAATAAGGGCCAGCGAAAAATTCTTATCGACGAATACCTTTTTCTCGAAATCCGTGGAGCTCAAATCAGCCAATTGAATTTTATACCCGTAGGTTTCTAGGAATCTTTTTAATTTAAGGGCGACTTTTTGGTCCTTGGCTTGGGATCCAAGATAGTTCAACTCTTGAGGACTAGTAAGCGTAGTTTGAAAATTATTAATATGTGTAGTGCCAGGACGCACAAAACGTTCTACCTCTTCATACCAGGGTAAGGTCTTGGGTACAGGAAGATAGGCAGGAACAAAACGGTTCTCTTCATCGGCGAATAAATGACTTTCAAAAAGATTACTTTGAAGTATCGCCCATGTGCTCTTGTATTGCTTAGCGGGATACTTCGGTCCTTTCAGCAGTTTGTAGAGCAGAGTGGTGTTCAGGTAGGCGATGTCGATTTCAGGAAGGTTTTTTAAGACGTCAAAATCGGTTTCATCAGCTGAGATAATAAAGTCGACTGATCCCGCCACAAAATCTCGAATGGCCCTTCGAGTGCTGGGGTAATTTTTAAAGGTGATTTGGTTTACTTTATCTTTCGATGAACTCTTCCGCTGCAACACCACCATGGAATCATTTTTTTGGTGATTTCGAAAAAGACCTGATGCTTTTTCTGGCCGAGTGTATTCTACCATAGGTAGGTTTGATAGAATGTAAAGAATGCCCTGGTCAAAATTTTTGAAATGAAGATCTAATTGAGTAGAAGAAACTTGTTCAATGGACTTTAAACTTTCATTGAGGTGTCCGAAACCACCGGTATTATTTTGGATCGAGTTTTGAAAAGTTTTTGTAACGTCATCTATCTGTGATTTATCTAAGGTAATTTCTAATATGGTACCGTGATTCTTCCACTGCACATTTTGTGCATATTCTGGAATGATCTCATTATTAGAGCCTATGCGAAAAAGAGGTCGATAAATTAATTCAATAAGATTGGCACCGATACCTTTTCCGCTCGTAAAAGGGTCAATGGCCCCAATGGGATACCCAGAGGCTATAATGATTTCGTTTTTAAAGGTTTGGGTTTTGGGATCGGTATGACATGAGCCCAGGAAAGAAAAAGCTAAAATTAGATTGATGAATATTAATGTTCTCATGGGTGTAAAAAAAAGGGATTAACCCGATAGATTAATCCCTTAACATATATTTTTTACACTTGCTTAGTAGTGAATACAATTAAAAAAAGTAAGCAAGGCATCCTGTCATATTGGTTTCAGTCGACTTGTTGCCTTTTTTGATTACCTTGATGGTCATGTGGATTCCTCCGGTTGGGGGTTTGGGAGTAGAGAAACTCAGACTCCGCCCATTTGCTCGGCCCATTCGGCTGCGTCGTAATATTCCTTGGGCAGCTCTTCGGTGAGGGTCTTATTGAAGTAATGGCGCTGACAGGAGATCTCCTTGAAATCTCCCGTGGTATTGTAGGCGTCGGCCCGGCAACCGCCGGCGCAAATGGGGTTAAACGAACAATCTTCGCACATAGGGTGTTCGTGCTCTGCGGTGGCATTGAGCATGGCTTCGCCCGTTTCATTGAACTCCTGGTGAGCCGTGTCACCGATTTCGGTGCCGTTGATTCCCAGAAAGGCGATGCACTTGTAGAGTTTGCCGTCGATGCCGATGGTCACCGCATTGCGACGATAATATTCGCAGGGCCCCGTGTTGATCGGATCGGTGGGGTGTAAATCGAACTTACGTGTGGTTTCTCGAAGCTCCATCATCTTGCGAATTTCAAAATCCTGGAAGGTACAATGCACACATGACGAGGCAATGCCTTTCAGTTCGCCCTTGGCTTCAACCATTTCCGGCATGATGGGTTTGAAATTGGTAGCGATAATGTCATTCTTGAATTTAGATTTTGAGATTCTTTCGACGAGACTGTGAAAGCTCTCTACATTTTCTTTGTCGAAGTTTCCGCCCAGCAATATTTTTAGTTTTCCGGAAATATCTTCTAAGTTTGAAAAAATTTTATCAAAGGTGCCTCGCCCGCCCTTATAGATTCGTTTTTTGTCGTGCTCGCACCGGTCTCCGTCGAAGGTGATTTTGATCCAATCAAATCCATAATCTTTCAATTCATCGGAGATTTTTGGGGTGAGAAAGATGCCATTGGTGGCCATGCCCGCGCTGTATTCCACCTTGTTTTCGAGGCAGAAGGGATAGACCTCTTTGCTAAAATTTCTGATGGCCTCCATGTTGATCAAGGGTTCGCCACCAAAAAAGATGATGTTTACCTTTCTTGGATTCATGGTTCTGATACGCGTTTTGATCCAGTCCACACATTGTTGCAGAATCTCTGGTGACATGCGGGATTTGCCGAGCTTTTCTTTTTCATAACAATAGGTGCAGCGTAGGTTACAGGCCAAGGTGGTTAGGATCGTGACCGTAAGAATTTCATTTTGATTCGTGACTCGTTGGTTCAACCATTGACGAAAAACCCTTTTTTCATCGACGTCTTCATCGACGATATAACCCATTTCTTTTAGGTCCTTGGCGACTAGGGATTCTTTCGGATTCAGCGGCCGGTGTTCTTTGATCTTACTAAACAGCGTATCAACGGTGACGTCGCCGTCTTGCAAAACGATGCGGTTATCGTGCAAAGAATTATATAAGAAATGAACGCCCGCTTCTTTTGGCGAGGGTACGTGAAAATTATAGCGTGATACCTTCATGCAGTAGCTCCCTATTTTTGTCTTAAGTCGGTAGGCAACTAAGGGAGCAAATGGCATGCCATGGTTCGATAATTTCCAAATTTAGGCAAAATCTGAAAAATATACCTGTAAATTATAGACTTAAAAAAAGCGGCCAGAGCAGCATTTGGCGCGGAAGTGTTGAATTAGACAAAAGTTATCCAAGCGTGGAGAAGAATTTATCCAAACCAACTTAGAAGAAAATTTCGGCGCCGGTGAGAAAGTGAAAGCCAGGAGAGGGAAAACCAAAGGACTCTTCAATGGTGGCGTTTAAGATATTATTGGCGCGGCCGTAAACTCTGATCGATCGTGGATGATCCTGATTGGGATTGAACAATTCAAATTGATAGGACACGCCAAGGTCCCAGCGCACCCAACCGGGATTCGTGCCACCCATTAGCGAAGCGATGGGAGTACCCCCGACATATCGTCCGTCGGCGGCGACGATGGGAAACTCCTCTCTTTGATTGCTGGCATAAGTGACATTGCTTTCAATTTCCAGACTTCTCCATGGAGTGGCTCGCACAATGGCATTGAAAACATGGGTGGGCAGGTTGGGAATGCGCAGTCCCGTATTGGATTCATCCCGACTGTGAGTAAAAGTGTAATTGCCCGACAAAACTACCCTTGGATCGATCTGCCATTGAAAACCGGCCTCTAAACCCGTCGAAAAGGCGTCATCGGTATTGGTGCCGAGCCGGCTGATCAGGTTGTCAAAGTCTAAGTAGAAGAAGGTGGCGTAGATAAAGGCCTTTTCTTTGATATGCTGTTCGTATCCCGCCTCGTAAGACTGGGACTTTTGCGGCTTCAGGTTGGGGTTTCCTGAAATAGGATTGAATAGTTGAATAATCGTCGGTGGCAAAAATCCTTCTCCGTAAGCACCGTGAAATTTTCCGTCAATTTCTGGAATCAATACTGCGGTCTCTACCCGTGGACTTAACTCATTGCCGTAAGCCGAATTGATATCCCAGCGGAAACCGGCATCAAGGTAAACCCGATCGGCCCATCCCAGGTGGTAAAGAAAAAACGGAGCGTAGTTTTGACGATCTCCTGGAACTCCTGGTTGGGGAATGGTTTCTAAGGGAGGAATGAAAGGTCCCAGGGTATCGAGACCAGGGGGTGGGTCGCCCGGAAAAAGCTGGCCGCTGGTGTTGACTCGTTCGTCGTAGAATTCAAACCCTGCAAGGATGGTCTGATCGATATTTTTCACCTTGGGCAAAAAGATGAATTGCCGAATTTCGGCCGAGTTGCGCATGGACTTCAGATTGTTTTGCACACTATTTGGGGCCAGGCCGATCCCCGACGGGGTGATATAGGGGGCTTCTCCTATATTCGAATCGTTCTCTTGTTCGTCGGAGAGGAAAAATCCGTAGTCGATCTCGGTTTTGAAATAGGGATTCCATTGATTCGACAGATGGAAGGATTCCGTGGTCAACAGGTTGCTGTTGGATCGATTTAATTCGGGCGTCAATTGCAGGAAGGCGGCATCAGGCGGCAGCGTGGGATCATAGAGCGGTGAGGGTCCGATTAAAAAGCCTTGAGCCAAATTTTTGCGGCTCAATAAAATATGGCTGGTCAAGGTGATGTTCAAGCCGTCTTTCGGCGAGATGTCCCAGCGCTGGGTGAGGGCGGTTTGACCAAAACCGTCATTAGGGAATTGACCGGATTCGTCGTCCCGGCTGATGGCCAGGCTGTAATCGATGGGGCCTTTGGAACCTCGCCAGGTCAACAGCTCTCTAATCTTGCCGAGATTTCCACCTTCGACCGTGAGTACGAATTGATTCTCCGTGGTACCTTTTTTGGTGATGATGTGCACCACCCCGCCGACGGCACCGCCGCCATAAAGCACCGCCTGGGATCCCTGTAAAATTTCGATTCGGTCGATTAAGTCCACAGGAATTAGGCTCAAGTTGGTTTCATTGGTGGCGGGATTGTTTAAGCGAACTCCGTCTAATAGGACTAAGGTGTCGGCACCCCTGGCTCCCCGCAAGCGAATCTGCACGCTTTCGCCCCGGGTGCCCAAATTTTGCACGAAAACGCCCGGCAATAATTGCAGGGCTTCCGCGGCGCTTTGATCACTGCGAGTGCGGATTTGTTCGCCGGTAATCACTTGACTGGTCGAGGTGGTCTCTTTCAAGGGCTCGGAATTTTTTCGGCCGGTCACCACCACCTGGCCTTCATAATAGGAATC
>JAJFLL010000343.1 GCA_021772695.1 Deltaproteobacteria bacterium | reverse complement strand
TTGATGCAACACTACGAAAAGGCCTTCTCCCGCCACGATCGAATGGTGGCTCAGGTATTGTTGACCTTAGACGATCTTTCCAACCGCCGGCGGTTTCTTAATGCCAGGCACACCCTCTATGAATTGTTTAAACTCAATATTTTACCCATCGTGAATGAAAACGACACGGTGGCGGTCCATGAAATCAAAGTGGGTGACAACGACAATCTGGCCGCTTTGGTCACGAACTTGGTTGAGGCCGACCTCTTCATCAATCTGAGTGACGTGGACGGTGTCTATGAAGAAGACCCCCGATTGAATCCCGATGCGAAACGGATCAGTGTCATCGAACACATCGATACTTGGATCAAAGCCAAGGCCAGTGACACCTTGCGCACTGGATCTACTGGGGGCATGCAGACCAAATTAGAGGCCGCCGAAAAGGCCCAGCGTTTCGGCGTGGCCTCGGTGATCGCCAACGGTAGACAAAAGAACATCCTTGGCAAAATACTTGAGGGGCAAGATGTGGGAACCTTGATCTTGCCGAAGCAAGGGGCTGATCGACTCAATAGTAAAAAATATTGGCTGGCTTATAGTCTGAAACCCTGTGGATCCCTTATCGTCGATGCGGGGGCGAAAACGGCCTTGATGGAAGGTGGTCGGTCTCTATTACCCTCGGGCGTGCGCCAGATCGTGGGCCGCTTTAATCAGGGCGATCCCATTGATCTCGGCGTGACCGGGGAAAAACCTTTTGCCCGGGGCTTGACGTGTTATTCCAGTTCTGAGTTAAGTCAGATCAAGGGATGTAAAACCACCGAGATCGAAAAGATTTTGGGTTATAAATATTTTGACGAGGTCATTCACCGTAGTGACATGGTATTACTTCCCAGAGCCGACTAATAAAAAAAGGAGACGCCTGTTGCGACTCAGCTTAACAATCCTTTCTGTTTTAATGCTTTGCACCGGCATGGTCTCTAGTGCCCGGGCACAATCGGGTATCGGGCAGGTGGAGCAGTTCCAAAAATTACAGGAACAGCAAGTGGTCGACAATCGCTTCATGGATTATTTTCAGGCTCTCGCCAAAAATCCCCGTGACCCCAAATTGCATTTGGCCTTAGCCCAGGTTTATTTAGAAAGAGACTTGCTTGAACTATCCCAAGAATCCTTTCAACGGGCCTTAATTTTGGATTCACAATTAGCCGCCGCCCATTACGGTCTCTCCAAGCTGTATCGAAAAAAGAAACTGAAGGCCCACGAGGTCTATGAAATGGAACAAGCGGTGGCTACTGCACCTGAGAACGGTGAGTATCGTTACGATCTGGCGGTGTTATATATGGAACCCGACAGTTTTGATTTTAAGAAGGCCAAAAGCCAATACAAGGCCTTGCAAAAGATGGAGTCCCCCCTCGCGACCAAGCTCGGAAAATACCTCGAGCTAGAATAATCCTCTAGTGCAGATCCTACTGCAGGTATTTTTATTGTCAGCCCCTCGGCGCTTCTTTAAGATGAAGGTCTTGCACCACAGACTTTTCGGAAGGATTTATATATGCTATTGAAATTATTAACTATTTCTTCAATTTTGTTTATGGCACCTTGGGCGGTGGCTCAGGAAGTCCCGACGGTGCGTTCTGAGGTGGGCATGGAACCCACTATGCAAAAATATGTGGAAGTGGAACAGCAATTGTCTCAAGGCTTGCCGATGATTCTGGAGAAAATCCAAGAGACCGCCAACATGGTCAAAAAAAATCAATTTGAGGAAGCGCGCGCCTTCGGCAAACAAGCTATCGAAGAGGCCCGAGTGGACGAAAAGATTTTTACCAAAGACAGTCACTTTAAGGAAATCGCCGATTACGTAGACAAAATGGAAGACTTCCTAACAGAAGCCGATAACGCATTGATCAACAAACAAAAATCTTTGGCCTTAAAGAAATTAAGTGAGGCCTATCGTTATACCAAGGTTATTTCCGAATCCCCTGTATTGAAATTGGCGGCGGCTGAAATTGCCTTGGGTTCCGCCTCAAGGATGATCGTGGGTCGTGATTACAAATCTGCAGGTATCTTTTTACAGCGGGCCATCGATAATATTACGGCGGTACAGCAAGATCCTAAAGTAAATTCCCAAGAATTAAACGCCCTGAAAAATGAGATCGTCATTACCCAACAACAAGTGGTCTTGGGAAAAATGCAGGATGAAAAACGACTGAAGAATTTTTATCCTGGCCTAGCCGCCGCGCGAGTCAATACCCTGAATTCCTATTATAGTATTTGGAATCGCAGCACCATGCCTTGGGAAATGTACTAAGACCTAGGGGGTCTTATCGAAGGTTTTTTCCCAATCTCCTTGGTACTTGCGGAATTTTGCGGCCAATAGCAAGGCCATGCCCAATCTCTGCAGGGGATGGTATCTTTCATTGCGCAAAAATCTATCTACCTGATTCAGCCCGCGAAGAAAATCCGGTAAATAGGACCCTCCCGACTCAAGGAACCAGGTCAACATTTCTCCACGACCATAAGTGGGAGCTAGCGCATCCTTCTGTACGTACCAATGGTTGATGAGGGCTACCTTACTCGGAAGCGCTTTCAATACCTCCAAATAGATTTTCGCCTCTTCTTGAAATAATCGATCTAAAAAATTGCCCGCTTCGATTTCGGAATATTTTAGCGCAAGGAGGGCCTCCACGGTTAGTTTAAGGCCTTTCATGCCAAGCTCCAAATCAGGGCCCGAATGGGTGGAAAGGTTCCAAAGTATTTCCTTTTTTCTTGGTTCGGACAATACCACCTGTGACAAAGCGGAAACCCCGACGGGCACATTCCTTTTCAATAGATCTAAAGATTGATCGGAGTCCCAGGAGAATTCCTCTACCAAGGAATCGCGAATATTCGGCGTATGGCGAGGTTTCCTAGACATGGTCATGGCCACTAAGGTGGTGATGCCAAGTGTGGCAAAATATCCGTAGTAGGAGGACTCAGGGATGGCGGTGGTCGCGGCCTGAACAGGAGAACTGTAAAATATTAAGCCTAGTCCGGAAAGCCCTCCGAAAAAGGGACCCCAGCCGGACCACTTTTTCTTGGGTTGGCTTCTGATATTAACCTCGGTCAGATACAGATCTTGATATATTTTTTCTATAGTGCCGTGAACCTCTAAAGCCAAATTGGCGAGGGGCTCGGTTAAATCGATGGCCCAAGCAATCTCGCGGGCTATTTCCTCGTTGGAATGAGCCGCAAATACTGTGATTAAAAAATCTTCAATTCGTTCATTCCTCGGTATTTCATCTTCATACTGCTCCAGATAATGATCGACCACATGCATGGGTATACGACTCAATACCTGTTTGCGAAATACGGCGGTGGTCAATAAAAGAGCCATGGCCCAAGGGGAATCAAGAATCTCTTTGGATAAATCTGAGTGTTTTTGTTTTTTTAGAGCTTCAACTTTATTGGCCATTAATTTTAGAGAGTGGTGGATTTTTTCATAACTTTCTATCTGGTCAAAATCCGCATGGCCCTCGACTAAATTGGCAATGGCGGAAAGCTCTTTGATTAAAGGTTGAAAATCGAGAAGGTCGGAATCCTCTTTTAAAATATCTTCCAAAATCTCTGTTAGGTAACCTAGATTTTCCGATAAGGATTTTTTCGGGGATTTTTCGGGCAGAAACATAGATAAGACACCTAAGGTGCCCAGGCCAAGTAAGGGTAAATGGGTTGTGATTTGGGATTGGTCTGAAGCTATAGATGCGAGCATCGGTAAGGTTGTGGCATGAAGAGCTCCGACTACGCCAATTACCCCATAGGATTGCTGTGGGGTATTTGGTGAGGCCTCAGAGATGCTAAAAAGATCTCTTGTTGGGTTTTTTAACTTTATCTTAGATATTGAAATCGTTTTCTTGCTGAGTTGGGGTGGAGTTGAATTGGGTTTCGTGATTTCGCTTTCAGGTGTGCGGAGCATCTCGGCCACCATGCCGGTCTTGGTAAATCCGCCTAGGCCTGAGACCATGGCGATCTCTCGAAATTGATCGAAGCCTAGATCTTTGTCGCCGTCTTCTAGTTTCGCTCTTATCGTCGCATCGATGGTTTCTTCG
>JAJFLL010000342.1 GCA_021772695.1 Deltaproteobacteria bacterium | reverse complement strand
CCTTGAAAAGTCCTCCTGCCTTAAGTTCGGTGGCGGCGTGGGTCACCTGATTTAATCCATCGATGGGAACGGAGTCGGCCCAAGGCCAATTCTGCTCCGATGGATCCCCAAAACTCCAAATACCTTGCTTGAGCAGGGCTAACTTCTGTCCAAACTCTGCGAAATTTTCTTCGGGAGATTTCGGGCTCGAGGAGGGATCAAAAAAATAATTCGGTGGAAATTGCGCCAAGTCGTGATCGACTTGGTCGAAATGGGTTTTTGCTAGTTCTGTAAATCCCAATTTTAAGTAAAGAAAACCCAGCGCGGCACCGTTCATGATACTTTTACCGATATGCAATTCAACGGCTTGTCCACTCCAATGCTTTTGAATTTCTTCTATGGTTTGAGTAATTTTTAAGACTACCTGGGGGCTCAAGGGGGCGCGGGTATTCTGTTCATGGGCCTGGGCGTGAAAAATTTGTGTCAGGTAGGCTAAGGCCTGGGCTTTGATGAGGGGAATATTTTGTATCCGAACTATTTCAATACCCTCCTCCCATCTAAAAATCCTATTTAGCTTTGTCTCTAAATTTCCAGGCTGGAGGGCAGGAAAAGGGGGATGGAGTCCGTTCTGAGTGGAAATAATGAGTTGGATAATGTCCTTTTGTTCTTGATCATTGAAACCGCCCAAAACCGTCATGGTAAGGATGGATTGATGGGCTTCTTTAAAATATTTCTTGGCCTCCTCATGTGATCCAATTTGTTGAAAAATATAGCCCAGGTAGTTGAAGAGTTGAGCCTTATCTTGTGGACCGAAACCAGTTGGAATATTTTTTATTAAAACGTTGAGGTTATCTTTGATCTGCTGAGAAAATGGCTCCCACTCCATGAGAAGGGGGTTGAGTGGCTGGTCAGGAACAAGGATTCCCAAACCGCTTTCACCCAATGGGCCCAGGCCTGAGTTGGCGAGATTGATGCTGGGAAGGGTTTTCCCTTCCAATTCTTCAAGTAGAGCTCGAAGTTCCAAAATACCAAAAAACGTCTGTTCCAAGCTCGCCTGCTGCCAAGCGGCTCCATATAACTCGGCAAGTTGATGATTGACCTCTTCCCAGGCTTCCCCTTGGATCATCTCAGAAAACGCGACCAAATTTTCTTGAAACGAAATCTCTACGGTGGCTTGGAGCCGAATCCTGCCACCCTCCCTTAATTCCTCCACGGCAACACTTAAGTCAGTGTCTTGTTCTGCAAGTTCTAGCAACCAGGATTCCGCCAGGTCGGGGTGATGCCTTCCCACCTGTTGGAGAATGGCCGCGAGCAATTGGCGGTTGCTCAGATCCTGAGTTTCGATGCTAACTTTTTTAGGGTCTTGCCGTGAAAGGACAACGGCCTGCTCCCACAAGGGGCGAAACCATGCCTCCTCTGTAGGCATCACCAGCTGCTGCGAAATTTGAGATTGCCTAGCCATCTCTTTGAGCTGCTGTTCTACCGATGCTTGTCGCGAAGGGTCTTCCTGCCAGCGCCCGAAGAGGATCTTGCCCCCTTCCACCATGGCCAGAGACCCCCATTCGCCAACATCGCGCCGTACCAGGCCCATCCACCATTTCAGGTGATTGAGGCCGAAGAAGACGGGATTGAGTTCGGAGTCCTGGTGTTGCTCGATAATTTGTGCGGGAAACCTCTCCATTCGGTCCAAGGTGCCTTCATCGAGGATCAGGCGCTTGCCGATTTGCGGAGGTGCTTCTTCCTCGGAGTTTTGTTGGGAGTTGCCTTGGCCGTCTTGAAAACCTTTGCTGTCGCCGGGCTCTGCCGGTTCATTGATCGCAGCACTATCCTCAGTTGCTATAGAGGAGCTATTGTCTTTATCCTTTCCAATCGCCATGCCCAGCAAACCGCCCGCGATTGCTGCGAGAGCCGTTGCATAGATACCGCCGGAACCATGGCTTGCCGCCACGGCCGCATTCACTGCGGCATCGGCAATTTTAGGCGTCAACAAGGTGGCCAACCCGGCACCCAGACCTACCAAGGTAGTACTGAATAAACTATGGTCAAAAATCTTTCCGAATAATTTTCCGGTGGTCCCCCCCGTCATGTCCATTTGAACCTGGATTAGGGTGAAATGCATATCTTCGATCATTTGAGGTGCAATGATTCGAGGATCGAGTGCCTTGGCGTAGTCTTGAAAGATGGGTGTGGCCTGAGAAAGTTTGCCCGCTTTAGCCAGATTATTAAGAAAAAGAGACAGCGGTTGGTACCACAGGTCTGGGTCGAGCATGGCCAATTGAAATAAAGGATTAGCCTCGCCGTCGCTGCGTCCTTGTTCAAAGGCGCTTTGGGCCATTCTTACCCGGGCGATAATTTCAAAGGCTTGCCCGTCTACATCTGTATAGGCGGGAATATTTTTTACGGCCAATTTACCTTTTAAGATTAATTTTTCCGCCACATCGAAGCGACCGGATTTTGCCAAGGCAAAAACTAGATCTCGATAGGCCTCCACATGAAGCGCGGGCTCAATAAAAAATTCGATAATATTTTCTAAGGCCCTTAATTTTTTACTGTAATCACCTTCATTCGATCGAGGGGTATTTCTCAGGATGTCTTCTTTAACCTCTTCAATAAAGTTCAGGTCGCTGTCTTCAGCGGCCAACTCCATCAAATGGCCCCAATCCACGGCCAAGTCCAAAAAGGCCTGAACGTTTCTACGATCACTGTTGCCACGGGATTTTTTGCGGGAGAGGGCCATGCCCACGAAAAAAGTGGCCATGCCTGCCGCGATGCCCAGACCGTTATGACCAGATGAACTCAATACCGTGGCAGTGTGGGCCATGGCATCGGGTATGCCTTCCAGGCTTACGGCCACACCGGCGGCCGCTGCCGCCGCCCATTGGGTAGCGGGTGCTTTTTTTGGTCGCCTTGCCAAATTCACATGGGTTTGTCTTGGGATGGCGTTATCATTGCCTGGTAAATTTTTTACAGGCAGCGTGATCGACAATCCTGCGATATTCGGCTGAGGCAAATCAGGTTTTTTAAACGCAATGGCTTGTGCCGACGGTATTAGTGTGGTGGGTAATGCCTTTTGGTCTATTGCATGGATTCCATCTTTCGAAGTCGCCTCGGTTTCAGTTGCGGTAGTGGCCTCACCGTTCCTTCCTTGGTAGATCTGTCTGCCTTGATCGATAAATTTCTTCAGCGCGCCCATCTTCATGCCGCCGCCACCCACACAGACGATGATGATGTCTTTGAGTTCGTCCCAACTCAATTTGGAATAATCGCCGTTCAGAAATTTTAAGATGTAGGCGTCGGCTACTTCTTCCACCACCTCCAGGCCCGTATCGGCCATGAAGGTGAGGGCGCCGCGGGCCCCCTGTGCGGTGTAACGGGTCCAACAATACTTGAGGATGTTTTCTCTCGCCTTGGCCATGGCCTCGGGGGTGAGCGCCGCCTCCGGTGCCAAGCCTGCTGAGATGGCCATGGCGCCCCCGGTGGCTAGACACTCTTTTAAAATATCGAGGATGTCGGTGGGTGTGGCCTTGAGCTGTCCGGTGAGCATGCCGCCGAAATTCATGGTCAAAACGATGCCGGTTCCCATCTTAAAACCCTGTGCGGCCTTGGCAGTGAAACCGATTTCGCCCTCTAGCGCCTGGGCGATTTTTGCCGACAGGCTGCGGTAATTTTTAAATTCCGCACCCAAGGAATGGATGGCCTTGCTCGCTTCAAGGACATTCTTGGCCTGTTTGGCTTGGGCCAACTTACGTGCCTGCAACCAGACTCGAAATCCACGGTAGGTTTTTCTTAAATTAGCCGTGCGGCGCAGGGCGACCACACCGCGCATCAAGACACCTTCCGTGGCCACACCGCGGGTGAGTGCCGAGATGATCAGGATTTCTCCGATGGTCTCGGCCAAATTGACCGCCTGTTCCCAGCCATCCATTTCTGCGGCCTGGTAGGCCAGGTGCAAGGCCCCCTCTGCTTGCGTCGCTTTTGTTAAACGCCCTTTAATTTTCTCTAAGTCTTCATTGCTGGCCGCGTTTTGGATATCGGCGATGATGCCGTCGATTTCCTTGATGCCAATGCGAATCTCCGCGGTATCGCCGATCAGTTCCTGATCTCCCAGGTTGGAACTCAAGCCTCGAGAGAGCATATTCCGTTGCTTATAGTTATACCAAAGGCCCCGCTTGATTTGTCGAAGCTGTTGGATAAGCTCTGTGGCCTTTTTTTGTTTGGCCGAATCGGTGAGTTTTAATGGGGGGTCTTGCACATCGAGCACCATCCCCATGTTATCCGCTGCCCAGATTTCATCGGTAAAACGCAGTAAGTCCTGATAGCTGGCGGCCACCGCCGGGGTCATGCCCTCAAAGTGGTCGTCCACATCGCCGCCCACCAATTCCATGCCCATTTCAGCGGTCTCTTCGAGATAGCCACCCAATTTTTTGCCCGCTTGATTTCCGAGGAGGGAACCGATGGCCCGTTTGGCCGTGTCGCCACCTTGCTCCACCCAATCGTCGCCTTTTCCTTCGCCCTGGCCCCGCAAAAAACGACGCACTCGCTTCGAAAGTCTTAAAAAACCCTCATTACTTTGAACGGTCTTGGCTTCCTGAAAAAAAACTTCGAGCTGATTGACCATTTGGGCCCGTTGTTCGCGGCTGACAAAATGTGTCGTGTGTTGGGTGCTCCAATTCTTGTCATCGATGACCAACAACCACAGCTTGGCCACCCGAACTTGAAGTAGCGAGAAATCATCCGTGGCCCCTTGCTTTTCTTTGATCAGGGCGGCCATGTCTTTGATGTCTTGGGCAGTGACCTCGCTATTGAGCTTGCCGTGATTGAGCCGTTGCACCTCTTGGGCGTATTGGTGGTACTTCTCGATTTGTTGATCCAGCTCAGCCTTCTGGGCTTCGCCTAGTTGTAAGATCTTGAGACCATATTTCGTGGCCAATCGAAGTTCCCGCTCCGAGATCCCCGAATCTGAGCTCAGGCCCACCATGGTGACCGAGCGATCGTAAAAATTCTCCAAAGGCTTGGGGACCATTTGCCTCAGATCCGACATGGAATCGGGCAAATAGGTGTCTAGCTGTTGTTCAAAGAGATTTCGCAGGTGCTGCGGAACAAAGCCCTGGCGATCCCCCACATCGATTATTTCTTCTAAGATATTGGCCTTGAAGCCCACGGAGTAGTGCTGCTCATCGACCAATATGGCCTTGAGGCGCTCCCGACCTTCTGCGGAATCCATTTGGGCACCGACGAATTTTCCGAAGCTGACGTTGGCCAACTCTTGTTGGAATTTGATCAGGGCTAAGTGAAGACAATCGATGTCTTGTTCGGGATAAGGCTCGCCCTTAAATTCCGCATACAAACACTTCATCAAGCCGTCGAATTGCGGGTCTTGGACCACCTTTTCGTAGGAGGCCATCCACACCTGATTAAATGAGACGCCGTCCACAGAGACTTGGGTGGCCAAATACTTTTTAAAGGCGGCGAGATCGGCCAATGCGTTCTTATCGGTATGCTCAAAGCTGAGCTTTCCCTGGGAATCCTGGTGGGTGGCCATGACCAAGGGGCCTAAGAGTGCTTTCAGGTCTTGGGTGATCTTTTTTGGGCCGCCTTGCTTTCCGTTTATCAGGGCTTGTAAAGTTAGATCTGTCTTTTCCAGCAAAGTTTTGATCATGGGATCTTTGGAGTTTGCCGCCTGCTCTTGAAACGTTGCCAATTTTGCCTTGGCTTCTGCCATGTCACCGTCGAATAGAGCTAACTGGGCAGTAAAAAATAATTGGGTGCTCCCTTTTGCTTTCAGAACCATTCGGTCGAGCTTGGTTCGGTCAGCTGATCGAATGAGCGTATGGAGGACCCGAATCTTTTTTGCTGCCGGAAGATTTTGATAGTCGTCGTTAAGTTGAAAAGTTGGCTTATTTCCCTGCGATACCTTTTCAAAATCGACAAAGTTGGTGTGAAAAAACTTGGTTTCGGCTTTTTCGTTCTCGGTTGTAGAAACAGTTTCGAAATTTTTGGCGTCGATAAGCCCTGCTTGATTTAGGGCCGACACTTCTTTGGTCAATCTTTCAATGGTAGCTTGGTCTTTGAGATTTGCCGCTTCTTGTGCCAGTTGGGTTGCTTCTTTTGGGCGACTCAAAAAATTTAATATCTTAACTTCTTCGACTAGCAAGTCGTAACGCTTCATCGTGTCGGGGTTTTGGGCCGCCGCCAATTGTTCACGTTCTTGGGCATTGGACATTAACTGCTCATTGAGCTCATTAAAGTAACCGATATTGAAATTGGCCCAGTCGGGTAGGGCATCGACAGTGCCTGCATCGGCGAATTCGATTTGGTGGACCTCATTGGGAATGTAATTTCCTGTGGGCGCTTCCACTCCCACATAGGCGCCCGGGGCTCGATCGTGCTTGAGACTATTGATGTCGGGAAGCTGTTGTTCGGGGTCCTTAGGGTTGAAATGAATGATCAGTTTTTTACATTGGGATGCCAGCATATAGCTCTTGGCGGCACCCTGGTAGTTGCCCATCTCATGGTAGGCATGACCCATTTGCTTATAGAATTTGATACACTTGGGATCGGTTTTGTTGCCGGTGATCCAAGCCTGGTAAAATTTCACGGCATTGCCGAAGGCCTGATGGCCAAGGTCGGTCTTGCCGGCTTCCTTTTGAAATTCTCCTAATTGGAAATAGAGATCGCCAACCTCAGATAATTTTTCGCCGCCCTGGAATTTGTCTGGGAGGATCTTCGCCATAAACTCGTAAGTCGAAACCATGTCTTGAAGATTGGAAATGGCCCCGTTTAAATCTCCTGCGAATTTCAGCTGGGCCGCAGTCTCAAAGGATTCCATGAGCGCCAGTTCGTAGACCGCGAGCATGTTTTTTTGAATCTCCTGGTCGCCTTCTTTTAATTCCAGAGCCGAGCCATAGGCCTGTAGAGCGGCGGGGTAGGCCTGCACTTCCGAGAAAAAACCGGCTAGCTCCAGAAATCGTGTCTGGTTCTCTGGTTCGAAAAAGGTGGCAAACATCAAGAGTCGGGCGATTTCGTCTTGTTGGTCGACGCTTTCAATACCCTTTGCTGGCTTCCTTAATTCCTTGGCTTCTGCGGCAAAGCGCTCGGCCATGAAGTTGGCGAATCCCTTTTCTATGATGATCTTTTTATCAGCTGCAGTAAGTTTAACGTCTAAGGCCTTTAAGACCTGTTGCACCTTGGGGTCAGAAAGGTTTGTACCTATGAACCCAAAGACCTCTTGCACCGAGATCTTTCCTCTACCTTCGCCTTCTGAGTCCTTATCCAAGTTCTTCGGAACCACCCCGGCTTTTTCCAATAAGGAAAAAAAACCGTGGGCCGCCGGATTGGATTGAGAATCGAAGCTTGTGGAAATGGAAATTGTTTTGGCTAGGGCAGTGGGACCGGTAATTTTTACCAAGGCCTCGGCATCGGTTGGAGCTAAGCCAGAAGGCTTGGCGCCGGCATCGGTGGAGTTCAGTGGGGCGGCAATTGGCTCATGGAACTTTTGCGACAGGGCCACATCGAGCTCAGGATGAGATTCACCCTGAGCTAAGGCAGATGCATGGGTTCCCAGATGTTTTTGAGCCGTAAGATCGCTCACTCCTTAACTCCTCAATGATTTATGGATTAAAGCGAGACACCCCCACGGGACCAAATTGCAACAGACATGCCAGGGGTAAGGAAAAAATTATTTAACAATAACAGTTAGTTAAGAATGGAAGGGGGGAGAAATTTTAAAGTTTTTGCATTATTTGTAAGGGGACTTGAAACAATGTCGGTTGAGCCTTCGGGCGGATTGGAAGTGCTGATAGGTAAATCAGAATTTATGGAAAGATGGGAAGTAGTGAGAAGGTAGGAAAGCAAAAAGGGTAGGGGCGTCCCAACAATCGCAGGACGCCCCCGTGGCTGTTAATCGGCTTAAACTTTTCGATCGATGATAGTGGCCACGGCCATACCGTGACCGATGCATAAGGTCACCAATCCGTATCGCAAGTCCCGTCGTTCTAATTCATCGAGTAGGGTGCCTAGTAAAATAGCCCCAGTGGCACCAAGGGGATGTCCGAGGGCGATGGCCCCGCCGTTGACATTCACTTTCTTCATATCGATCTGACAATCTTGTACCACCGCTAAGGGAACGGAGGCAAAGGCCTCATTGATTTCGAAGAGGTCTATGTCTGAAATCTTCAGGCCCGCCTTGGCGGTAACCTTTTGAATGGCGGGGATAGGGCCCAGTAACATCAAGATAGGGTCGGCACCCACTTCGACGGTGGCAATGATTTTGGCCCTGGGCTTCCATTGGTGTTTTTCGCAAGCAGCACCACTGGCCAGCAGAACTCCGGCGGCGCCATCCACAATGCCACTGGCATTGCCGGCGTGAATGACTCCGTCTGCCTTGAAGACGGGCTTGAGCTTGGCCAATTTTTCGGCGGTGGTTCCGGGTCTTAGATGCTCGTCTTTTTCAAATAAAAATGCTTTACCCTCGTCGTCTTTGACGGTGACGGGTACGATAGATTTGGCAAAACGTTTTTCTTCCCAGGCTTGGGCTGCCAAGCTTTGAGAACGTTCCGCAAACTCATCGAGCTGGGCACGGGAAAAATTATATTTTTCGGCAATGAGTTCTGCCGAGAGACCTTGAGGAATCAACTGAAAGCGTTCGGCCAATTTGCTACCGGCCATATGAAATTCGATGTCCATGGGCACCCGAGTCATGTGCTCCACCCCACCACCGATCATGACTTCACTTTGGCCGGACATGATGGTGTGGGCTGCCAGGTTGGTGGCGCTCAGTCCGGAACCACAGAAACGATTGATGGTGGCACCGGGAATCTCTACCGGCCAGCCAGCGGCCAACACTGCTTCCCGGGCAATGACGTTGTCTTGTTCACCCCGTTGGGATACGCAGCCAAAGATCACGTCTTCAACCACTAAGGGGTTTAAATGATTACGTTTTTCTAATGCTTCCAGGGGAAGGCTTGCGAGGTCGATGGGGTGGAGATTTTTTAGCGACCCCTCGCGTCTGCCTCGGGGGGTGCGTACGGTATCGATGATGAAGGCTTCGGTCATGAATTTTCCCTTACCCAAATATTTAACCCGGGCAAGTTTTTTTCACCAGCGGCGAAGTGACCCTTGGGCACTTTTGGTGACACTTCCTGGCGCCTCCGGGGATCCACATTTGTAACAACTTGAAAACTATAAACTTATCTACTTATCCCCAAATGGGGATATCCCTGTTTACAAACGTATGGTAGGGTCATGTAGGGTCATTATCGCGGTCTTGAATTGGGCTCGGAGTTTCTTTAAAAGGGGTTTCATGTTCTTCCACCGCAAATCCCAAAAGAGTCATGAGCTACTTTCTACCCTTGCCAATTTTGCCAAGGAAGCCCGCTCTATTTCGCAGATCAAAGAGTTACTCAAACGCCTCCTTAGATCATTGGTTGAAGTAGCGGGTGCCCATGGGGGAAGTCTATGGCTCTTAGATGATCAAGGCAAATTCCTCCATATGCGGGAAAGTCTCGGTGGCGATCCGCTAATCCTAAAATTTTCGGCCCAAGATAACTTAGTTCACTATCTGGTACAGACCGAACGCGTCTTGAACAAATCTGAGTTGGTGCAATCAGCCGGCTTGATTGATATCAAGGAAGCGGGCTTGCAATTTTTTACTGCGGCCAATGCAGATATTATTTTTCCATTATTAGCCGAAAAAAAATTCATCGGATTATTGGCATTGGGCCCCCAGCAGAACCGTAATCCCTATGTGGGTGAGCATTTGGCGATTTTAGAGATTTTGGCAAATCTTGGTGCCGTCTGGGTAGATAATGCCTTGCTTTACGATTCTTTGGCCAAACAGAACTTGAAACTTTCCGAAATCGCCAAATTAAAGACGCAATTTGTTTCCACCATCAGTCATGAACTTTCCACCCCCCTCAACGGCATCTTAGGGTTGTGCCAAGTCTTATTAGACCCTGAAACCAGCGGTCCCTTGAATGATGACCAAACCCGGTATCTGCAGATGATTCAAGCCGCAGGCAATGAATTGAACGAGATTGTACAGCAGATCCTCGATTTGACCCGTTTTCAAAGCCAACAGGGCCAAATCGAGGTCAAAAAAGTAGACCTTAATGCGACCATTCAGGGGCTCGAGCAAGAATTCATGCCACTAATGCAACAAAAGGGAATTTCCCTAGAACTTCATTTAGAACCGAGGGTTAGAGTCTACGGAGATGCCGGCCAAATTCGTCAGGTGGTTCAAAGTATATTGGAAAACGCCCTGAAGTTTAGCCCAGACAATAATTCACCTAAAAGCATTAGCATTCAGGCGGCCCGACACGGAGATATGCTAAAGATTTGCGTGGCCGATCAAGGCATTGGCATCACCGAGGCCGATCAAGAAATCATCTTTGAGGATTTTCGGCAGGCTCAAGGCAGCGTCGATCGAAGCTATGGTGGAACGGGCCTAGGGCTGGCCTTGGCAAAAAAAATCGTAGAATTGCATGGCGGCCGAATTTGGGTGGAATCGAAGCCCGGGGAAGGGTCGCAATTCTTCTTTACCCTGCCCTTAAAACCAGCCCTGATCCAAGCCAAGGAAATCAATACCAACCGCCATTAAACCTCATTTTTTTTATGGCGACCTCTATAGGAATGGTTTAGCCCTCCTAAATAGATTGATTTAGAAAAAATGAAGTTATCAAAAAGAGTTACATCAATAATATTTGGGGTAGGGTTGTTGTTTTTCGCTCTACCGGCTGGGGCCCAGCCCCTAGATTCGGCGCCCGGGGTCCAGATCGAGGTGGATTCGGTTCCTGCACCCCAATTCGAAATTCCACTGCCTCAAGGTACGAATACTCAGGCCAATCCCATCGATATTAGAGAACCCGTCGAAGTTCAAGGTGCGGTGAAGCTTGGCCTGAACGATTGTGTGCAAATGGCACTGCTCAATAATCGGGAAATCCGTGCAACCCATTACGATGTAGAAGCCGCCGAGTATAAATTAAAAGAAGCGCAACCCAAGGGTGTGCCAACCATTGACTATGAATTTTTGACAGCCCCGGCCCCAAGAGATGTGGATGAAGCGGTAGAAAGCTTTTTTACCGGTAATGTAACCTTCTTGCAGCGTGGTTCCATAAAGGTGGGCTCCCCACTCTATACTTTTGGTAAAATTGGCTTGGCACAAGACTTGGCCACACAGGGAATAAAAGCTGAAAAGCAAAAGCGGACTCAGAAAAAGAACGATATTGTTTTAGATGTTAAAAAACTCTATTGGGGAATTCTCCTCGCAAAAGATTTGCGAGATTTATTTCTCGATGCAGCGGGACACCTTGAACAAGAGATCAGCCGGCGAGAAGGTGATTCCGATCCCACCGACCCCATCGAATTGGTTAAACTCAAACTCTATCGCTACGAAGTTTTAAGTCGATTATCCCAAGTAGAAAAAAAGGATTATTTGGCGAAACAGGCATTGCGCGTGCAACTTGGATTGCCTCGGGTGACCCAGGTAGAAGTGGCCGATAGCCACTTAGAACCCATTGATTACGAGCTTAAAGATTTTAATCATTACCTCACCTTAAGTCAGAAATTTCGTCCGAAAAATATTTTGGTAGATATTGGCTTGAAGGCCAAAGAGTTAGAGTATCGTCTAGAAAAACGCAGCCTTACTCCGAATGTGGGTGTTGGAGGTTTCTTTGAATTCGGGGTAACGGCTCAAAGCATTCAAGGATTACAGCTAACTGATGATTTTAACGACCCTTTTAACTTTACTCGGGCCGGTGTGGGTCTGAGAATGGAAGGTAAAATCAATGTAAAATCCTATATGGCCAAGGTTAAGCAGAAGCAGGCCGAGTATTTTAAGGTGGCCCTTCAAAAATCAGCCGCCGACGATGGACTGGAATTAGAGATCCGTGAAGCCTATTTAGACGTACAACATCAGGAGAAAAACCTGGACAATGCCCACGAGGCCATGAAAACGGCAAGGCAATATGTATTTTTGACCAAAACCAACGTAGATATTGGGATCGGAAACAAAAAGGAATATTCCGATGCACTTCAAGCCTATTTGGTATCTCAAGGCCGATATTTAGAGGCCGTGCTAAAATTCAATATCGCCGTTGCGACCCTGGAAGATAAATCGGGTGGATTAGCAGCTTTGATCCCCTACCCAAGTGAGGAATGAACATGAAAAGCGTTTTTACAATATTTTTGCTTTTAACGGTAGCTCTCGTGTCCGGATATGGCCGCAGTGGAATTGCTGCGGTAAAAGGAGCCAAGGAAAACACGGCTTCAGGCTCTGGCGTTTTACAAGCTACAGGGCAGGTCAATGCGCCAAAGGGCACCCCCACATGGGAAATTCAAGAGATCGAAAGAAAGCTCGAAGAATACGATACCTCACCAAACATTTCAGCAGACCAGAAGGCAAAGAACCGGCAATTAAAAAGAGATATTCTCAACGGTGCCTTTGACCTTCGAGAATTGAGCCGCCTGGCTCTCGATAAACATTGGAATAATATTTCTGCTGCTGAAAGAAATAATTTTACCGGATTGATGACCGATCTATTAGAAACCAAGGCTATTTTTTCAAAGGAGCAGAGTAAAACTCGAGGAAAATCCTATACGATTTCTTATAAAGGTGATCAATACTTTGACAAGAAGCAACGAGCCAAGACGGTGACTGAGATCTTTATCCCAAAAGATATTGTTCGTATCGAGATCATGTATCAGTTGAAGCATAACGGGAATAAATGGAAAGTCTTTGATGTCGTGGTCGACAATGCGTCCTTAGTTGAAAACTATCGTTACCAATTTCATTCGATTATTACCAAACACGGATATTCCGAGTTGGTGAGTCGTATGCGAAAAAAATTGGCAGAATTAAGAACACAA
>JAJFLL010000341.1 GCA_021772695.1 Deltaproteobacteria bacterium | reverse complement strand
CCCCATTTTCCATCGATGCCATAACCACCGGGACCAAAATTTCCTAAGGCCTTACCTTGACCCATAACCCAAAGGGCTGCTTGGGTATGCAAATGGGGATGTCTATTTAATTGGGGGCTATGGGCACTTAGCGAGAGGATTCCCGCCAAGGCGGCCGCGGAAGGCCCCTTCCCTTTTTTTACGCCCATGGCCGGCGAATAGGCATCCAGACCTTCGCTGTAGGTTTCGAGTAGGCGAATCTGGGCAGTTTCGGAATGGGGCAATGCTCTGTCACGAGACGGGGTCACTTTGGCTTCGGTAGCTCGAATGGTCATGTGAGACTCCTTGATGAATGCTTCATTAGGGGTCGCTTCAGGACCCCCTCCTCTACCCATGACATTACAAAGAGCGTGCCAAGATCAATTGAAGAAATAGTTTTTAACACATTGAAAATAAAGGTTATTTTTAAATTATGTTCAAGCCCTTAATTTTCCTGGGAGCCCTCCCCCCACCTTTGTTAAAAATTTTGAACAGAATAGACAGGCGATTCCTGGGCCTAGCAAAAACAAATATCCTTACTATCTGCTGATCATAAATTCTCTAATTCCGTCACGGACCCGGTCGATAGAACCGTCATCAGAACGATGAGGGTGGATCACCTTTGGGCCTTCGATGAGTCCCTGACTAGGGAAGTTATTTGCGGGTATTAATATTACAGCTATTCCACTCCTGCCGGTTGCGGCAACTCTTTCAGCTCCATATGGGTGAGCAACAATCTCGGAACTGGGGTAATCCCGAACGACCGTACTTACAATACTACTGCGTGCACCCGGATCGTTATTGCTTAATTTCCAATGAAAGATTGAGGCCGACCTCAGTCCGGTTTCACTCATTGGAGAAGCTGCAAATACGTGGGTATTTCCGATAGTGTCGCGAACTGCCGCAGGGGTATCGAGGGCAGACGTTCCAAATTCGCCAATTCTGGCAAGGAATAGGCTAGCGCCTCTCCCTCTTCTATCTTCTCCAATGGCATCCCATAAGGCGAAACCATTTTGCAGCATTTGATCATTGGGTTCCTGATATGGGTGCTGATAATTGAAAAACACTTCAATATAATGAGATTTTTCTTCGGAGTCACGGTTGCCTAAGATAGCAAAAGGTGCTTCTTCAGGAGCCAATTGCACACTACTGGCTCCTGAACCAATAGTAGGATTGATCCCTGCAATCTGGGGGGCGAGTTGCCAGCTAGAATCTTCAGGATTTAAAAATCCATACCATCCTACAAACTCATCGATATTCGGAGCGACAGAATGGGAGCGATGGGCGGCAAAAACACTTACTGTATCATCAACGACTATCGCAGTAGGGCTGCTATGGAAACGCCGCTGTCCTTCCCAATTAAATTTTTCGCAATTATATTGATAGTCCTCACCACTAATCATTTTATTAAACTCCTCAGCACGCAGCCAAAGGTGTAAAGGATTGCCGTGGCCGGCACGTGCCCAGAGATGGATTTCCGAGCCACCATTACGGGCTACGAGTTGTGCCGAAGGGGATTTATCAATATTGGCATGTTGGCCACAAGATTCCTTTCCTGAATCCGACAGGTTGTCATGTACCCATTGATTGCTGATACCGAGGTCATTAATGTTTACGCGAAACACTCCCAACTGCCCCCCATAGCCACCATGATAAAAGCCCATGATAAAATCTTCTTCGGGCTGTTGACCCTTCACGAGAATAAGTGAGGGCTTAAAGTGTACCTGACTTTCAAGGATGAGATTGCTCGCCGCCGTGCAGGCCAAGGACTCTGTCTCGCAGCGGTAATATTGTAGCCCAATGGCGCCACCTAAATCGCCCGTATGCCGTGGCGCAAATACATGGATATGATTTTTCGAATCATAAATTGCTATTGGTGTACTTGAGATGGAAATGTTCTCAAAGATTTTGACCCCATAACCTTTTTCTCGACCTTCTGGGCTGTCCCATTGATCGATATCCGCAGGTCCTTTAACTCGGCACAACACTCCATTATTATCCGGTGACAGACAGCGAAAAAAGATATGAATCATATCGCCGCTTTGAAGCATCGCGTTAGTCTGTGGTGTCTGAGTCGGGATCTCAGACCGCTCCCAAAGCAGTCTATCGGGTTGGATTTGGCCGTGGGGCGTGATTAATTTCTCTTGGGATATTTCATTATTAATAATCGGTGAAACGAGATTATTGCGATTTTTGGGATTCCTATTCCAGTCTGTTTCTATTGGAGGGGCATTTATGATTTTCTGAGGGTCCTTAAATATCGGCTCTGGAGTTTTGGTAAATATTTCCCAGATGGAAAACCCTTGGGCGGAAGCCAACACAGGTATGAAGGTGCTAAGAATGAATATTAAGAGGATTTGGGGCACTTGCTTTGCTTTCATGGATAGGTTCTCACTATTTGCAATAGCAGTGGCCCCCACTGATACTGTCAGTGCAATACCGAGCAAGATCTATACCAAATTATTTTTTACAACTTGTTATTATTATTGAGTAAAAAATCTTAACGATTTTTCATATTGATAATTTTATCAATATGAAAAGGTTATAAAGGATTATTCAAAGTGGCGAATCCATAACTGTTCCGCAAATTATAGACGAATGTGTGGGAGTCACGATCTCGATAGCAACAGGATTGGGCAAGGGTTATCTCACGAAGGACTTTAATCATTCCCAGCAGGTATTTTCTCTGCCTTCCAGGAGTATTTCAAATCGATATCACCACAAATCGCGGAAGTTCCCTTCCATTCCACCGTACCCGAGGCATTGTTGGGGGAATTCAGGTTGCCGGTAAGGGTGAAGCTTACCTTTCCACTGGGACTGCTTCCGGTGGCGGTAAAGGCCTGGTCTTGGATGGGGGCTGGTGCCTTGATGCCATAACTGCCGTTTGAGGAGCAATTATTGACGTTGGCGGAATAGCTCGCCTGCAAGCTCTTCACCTCATTGGCTTTGATCTTAAAATGCAGGGGTGAGTCTTCCCCGCTAGTACCTTTCCATTCACCGTCAAACCTCTGGGCCGTTGGGGTATCAGCGATTGGAGCGGGCGCGGGTTTTTCGGTAACCGCTGGTGCTGGTGCCGGGGCTGGCCCCTTCCCTGTATCTTCGACCACCGGGGAATCGGAACTTTTGGGACAACCCAGAAAGATTATGGTCATTGCCAAAATCATGAAGGGAAATGGAATTTTATTCATCATGGGCCTACCTTAAGATATTATTTGCTCAACTTTTCTGCAGTTTTCCTAAAAATTCTACCTACCTCTTTTTCGGCGAACGGCCAAAAGTAACCCTAATCCGGCCAAAACAACTGACCATGAAGATGCAGCACCTAGTGAAGAAAGCGCGCAGCCGCCGCTACTCCCACTACTGGCTGAAGTGGATGCGGTGATGGCAATCACCACTATGGCGGTTTGGAGATCATCGGTATTCCAACTGAGCGTCGCCGAAAAATTTCCGTCGACCTCCGGGGCAAAGAGGACTTCAACGGTGCAGGAACTTCTGCCTTCCAATAGCGGCGTAATCGTATTGCAAGGCTGGGGCCCTCCGAACTCATTGACGCTGATGGGGCCATTGGCTTGAAATTCGGCCTGCTGGATTTGCACCGGCGCGTTACCCGTGTTGCTCAGAGTCAGGGTTTGTGCGGCGCTGTTCGGGGGCGCCACTCCGGAAAAATTCACAGCGGTGGGATCCACGCCGAAGCCCGGTACGGCCTCTAAGGCACCCATGTCGGGATCCTTGCCAAAGGGCCGGGGATTGCCTGCAAAATCGGGATTAGGGAGACCATCGGGGACAAACTCCGTTCCGGCATCCATCACCGGTGAACCGGGTGACAAAGAAAAATCCCCGGCAGCGGGGTCGCTCAATTCAGGGTCTACATCTAGGTTGGCAAAGAAATCGATCCCTAATCCACTGGGCATGCAATTGCCGTCATCCACACAGACACCGCCCATATCGTTGAAGAAGATGTCGGCGGTGGCTATATCGGGATCGTTATTCATAATGAAGAGATCGTCTCCCATATCGGGTCCCGCCGTGGCCGTATTGCCGTAAATAATATTATTAAAGAGCTCGGCATGGGTAGGTAAGGCGAAAAGGTTGAGCCACACGCCACCTGCGCTCGCTGCCTGATTGCCCCAGATAGTATTATTGGTGATATTCGCACTTATCGCAGTGGCCACGGCAAGACCACCGCCGTTACGATTCGTCGTGTTGTCGAAAAAGATATTATTGGTAATCGTGACACGACCAAAGTCCCCACCGATAAAGGCGCCCCCGCCGTCGGAAAGTCCGGGCCCTACCCCGGCATTGCCTTGAAAGAGGTTGCGGTTAAGGGTCACCCCGCCACCGGGTGCGGCAAAGGCATAGAGGCCGCCGCCCCGTTCTCCGGTGACGCGATTAT
>JAJFLL010000035.1 GCA_021772695.1 Deltaproteobacteria bacterium | reverse complement strand
GACCCGGGTCGCTTTCGCATCTTTTTGGCGAATCAGTTCCCGAACGTTGACCGCACTGGCTTCATGAACCAAAAAATCCTCAGGCCCTGGATTGGCGAAGATCTTGGCCTTGGCATAAAGATAACCTGGTAATCCTTCGCGGTGCCGTCCGCCGTGGGCGGGAAAAATATTGAGTAGTACGGCGATTTTGGGGTGAAAGCGTTTGGAATTTTCTAAGCGGGTGGAGCTGAGTTCCAATAAATGAAAATCATATTTATTGCGGTCGCTGATACGAGCACCCCAGGGGTCAAAATCTCCTCCCGTCATAGATACCTTCAGCCCAGATCGATGCATCATGTCTTGTAGCATGGTCATGGTGGTGGTTTTGCCATTGGTGCCGGTAATGCCGATACAAGGGGCCTGCAGCACGAAGGTCACGAAATCGAGATCGGAATAAACCGGAATGCCTTGGGCCTTGGCAAAATCCCGGGCCCCATGAAATTGACCGGAGGACGAAGAAAAAATAATGCCGTCGTATCCCAGAAAGACATCATCGGCCACCGGTTCCCAGACCCATTTTACTCTATCCCCACCGATACCGGTCTGAGCCTGGGCACGGTATGCTGCAGAATCATGGGTCCCACAGGCGGTCACTTGGGCACCGGCTGCAGCTAGGCCCTTGACGATGGAAAGCCCATCTTCACCCAAACCCAAAACGGCTATTTTTTTATCCTGTAATTTCATTGTTTTTACTATCGCTTCAGTCTAACAATTTTTTAAACTTAGGGAAATTACAAAGAAATGAGAAGAATTAGTTTATATTGGTGCAAATGACGATCCCAGATTGGTTTCCTATTCAAGCCTTACCCGATTTAAAAGCCTATTCAGACTTTAGTTTAGTCACAGAAGGCGGCTTTGGAGAAATATACTCGGCCCTGCGCACCGGCCCTCAGGGGTCCACCGAGGTCATCGTCAAACGATTACGTCCCCTCTTTGCCCCTGATCCCAAGCAAAGGGATCTATTCACACGGGAAGCCGGTTATTATAAATTTTTTCATCACCCGCAGATACCGAAATACTTTGAAGGTGTTCTCTCAGATCAAGAATGTTTTTTTATTATGGAACACATCGCTGGAACCGACCCGGCACGTCTCCTCCAAAATGCACGTGCCTCGGGCGCCGAAATTTCCACTGAATTGATCTTGACCCTGGGAATCAAGGCCTGCGAAGTTTTGCACTATCTCCATCACTATGAATCGGAATCGGAAAAACTCGACCCGGTCATCCACTGCGATATCAAGCCACACAATTTTTTACTGACACCCCTTGGGGAATTATTCTTGATCGATTTTTCCGTGGCTCAATTCCTCAACCGTCCCACCGCCTCTTTAGGCGGCACGCCGAGTTTTATGGCACCAGAAAGACTGGGCGCTCAAGAACTCACCACACAGGTAGATTTATTTCCCCTAACCCTGACGATATTTTTTCTGCTGACCCATGGACCCTTGCTAAAAGGAAAGACCTGGGCCGAACTATTGGGAGGCTACTTACAAAATCATTATATACAATCCATCCAAGCCCAAAACTTCCCCCCACCCCTAGAGGCCTTTTTCCTCAAAAACCTCCACCTCAAACCGGAACGCCGTGCCCCCGACGCCCTGGCCCTGAAGCAAGATATTCAAGATCTTATGAAATCTCTCGGGCTCCAATCCGACCCGGTAAAGTTTCAAGAAGAGATTCGCCGCCTCAGCCAAATTTCTTAGAGACTAAGAAAAATATTTTCTTTCTTTTCATGCACCCCATTTTGCCCTAATTTTTACCCAAGTCTCGGGGAATGGCCATGTTGTATCGTTTCTACTTTTTATTGTCCCTATTTTGCCTGGGTCTGCTGCTGCCCCAACCGGCTTTAGCAGCGGCAAACCCCAAGACAGCAGAGCATTCTCAAGGCGGAGCCGTTGCCACCCAACATCCCCTAGCCACCCAATCGGCCATCAACATCCTAAAGAAAGGCGGCAATGCCGTCGATGCCGCCATTGCCGCGGCCTTCACCTTGGCCGTGGTGGAACCTTATAATTCGGGGCTGGGGGCCGGTGGTTTGGGCTTGGTCTGGGATCCCACTAAAAAGAAGGCGGTGGCCCTCGACTTTCGGGAAGTGGCTCCCTTGAGCGCCACGGCCAAGATGTATCAAAAGATGGGCATGCCCAAGGATTCCTCTCGCAACGGGCCCCTGGCCATCGCCGTGCCCGGTGAAGTGGCCGGACTCGGCGCCCTCCACCAACGCTGGGGAAAATTGCCCTGGGACCAACTCTTCACCGATGCCATTCGCTATGCCGAATCAGGATTTGAGGTAGACCCGGCCCTGATGGCTAGGTCCAAGTTTCGTCAGACCTGTCTTTCCCGGGATTATCATTCTTGGAAGGTGTACCGTCCCCTCCTCAAACCTCCCTCTGATTTAACTCTTGATGATGAAGGAAATCCGGAAGCCCCGATCGTGCCCAGGCCTCCGCCCCTCTGGGTACAAAGCGATCTGGCCCAAACCCTCAAGACCCTGCGTGATGATGGCGCCAAGAGTTTTTATGCCGGTCCCTTGGCCTATTCCCTGATTAGCAATCTCAAGGGCAAAGGCGCCCTGCTAACGCTAGCCGACCTAAAAAATTATCAGGTGAAAGAACGCACGCCCATTATTGGTAAGTTTGATTGGGGCAAAGTCTGGGGATTCCCCCTACCCTCTTCGGGTGGCATCTCGGTGGTACGCGGCTTGAATACCTTAGAGGCGGTGGTTAAAAAAACTGATGACCCTGATTCTTGGCTTCTCTATATGGCACAAATATTTGGCCAACTCTTTGCCGACCGCAACCAGCATATGGGCGATCCTGATTTTGTCCCGGGGCAACCGGTTCCCAAGTGGGTCAGTAAATCCTATGCCAAGGCACAAGCAAAACAATTGATTAAAAATTCAGAGTTGCCCGCGGTTTCCCCTAACCCAAGTGCAAAGACCTCAGGCGAAACCAGTCACCTTTCGGTCATGGATGCATCGGGTCAAGCGGTCGCCTTGACACTGACTCAAAATTTATCTTTTGGCTCCTGCGTCACCGCCGGGGCAACCGGCATCTTAATGAACAACCAAATGGATGATTTCTCTACCCAGCCGTTCATGCCCAATAGCTTTGGTCTCGTTCAAGGAGAAGCCAACCGGGTTGAAGCTGGCAAGCGCCCCCTCTCGAGCATGTCACCCACCATCGTTACTGAAAACGATACGGCGGTCTTGGCCGTGGGGTCTCCCGGTGGCCCACGGATCATCACTACGGTAATCCAAATATTGTATCGACGTTTTGTATTAAGACAAAACCTCACCCAGGCCTTGCAGGCTCCAAGGGTGCATTATCAAGGCCAACCCAAGACCGTTTTCGTGGAACCACGACTGGGTTCAAAGCAGCGAAAACTTTTGCAAAGCCTAAAGATACCCCTCAAGGAAGAATCACCATGGGGTAACGTTCAGGCGGTGGCCTACGAACCCAGCACCCATCGTTTTTCTGCCTTCAGTGATCCCCGGAGTATCGGCCAGGCTCAAGTACTGACGCCGGCCCCTTAAGTCTCAGTGAACCAAATAGACGTGATCGTGTTCCCTAACTTTATTTTCTATGGGAATGCCCACATAGGCGCCCCGGCCCACTTCAGTCACGTCGTGGTGATTGACCTGCATGTTTTGAATGGTGGTTTCGAGATCGGTGGTATTGCCCCGAATATGGATCTTATCTCCCACATGGAGCCTGCCATGATCCAAATGGACCGCCGCCACATGGATACCATTATAATAATGGGTTACCTCGCCGACCTCTTCTTCCCAATGTTCGCCGTATTTCATGATTCGACTCGTCGTGACGCCCCATTGTAAGAGACCGGAACGGCCGGCCACCAACAAGAAGTCACCGCGACAAGGCCATCTCATATTGTAGGGAATTCAGGAGCAAGGATCAAGGGGAGCTGTATTTTCGCTATAAGATGCGTTGTCCGGCCACAAAGCTCGCAAGGACCCCTTCGCGGGTCTGGTCAAGTAGACCGGCTAGAATGGAATCGTCGCCCTCTGGGGTGGGAAGTAAAATAAAATCAGCGGCTTTGCCGGGCTTCAACCCCCCGAGGCGGTCTTCGAAGCCCAAGGCCTTGGCCCCGCCAAAAAGCACCGATCGAAAGATGTATTCGGCCACTTGGTCCCGCGATTCTTCTTCCAAGGCAAAATAGATACTGCGCATTTCATCCCAGAGGTTTCCCGTGGATCCCCAAGCGGGCGCCAAAGTGCCCAAGGCCCAGGGCAATTTTTCTCGATAGAGTTTCTTCCACGGCACGTCACCCACCTGAAGATATTGAAAGGCTCGCGGACTAAATAAGCGCAGACTTTCGGTATGACCTAAAATGGCCGTATCGGTTGGCCCCAAGTGCAAGCAACCTAATAAGGCCGGCTTGGCTTTGAGAAAACCTATTTCATGGAGATATTGTACTGGGGTGATGCGATGGGGAACGGGGATTTTTTCCTGCCAACCGGCCTCTTTAAATAACACGGAGGCGATCTCCCCTAAGGAATCGTAAAAAAATTCCATTT
This sequence comes from Deltaproteobacteria bacterium, assembly GCA_021772695.1. Lineage (GTDB taxonomy): Bacteria > UBA10199 > UBA10199 > DSSB01 > DSSB01 > JAJFLL01. The sequence goes on along the minus strand of JAJFLL010000035.1, from coordinate 843 downwards.
CACTAAAAGAAAAAGCCGCCAACATATGGGTGGGTAGGGACTGAGTCACCGCATGGTCGGTCAATATCTTCAATAAATTCTTAGATAAGGTATAGGCCGAAAAAGGGGCGTAACCCGCCGACAAAAAGGGATGCCCTTCATGCAAAATTTCATCAACTAAGGCCAAGGCCTGTTCGAATTCTTCTTGGGATTTTTCCCGCTGGATGTTTTCTACCTCAGCCAGACACACCACCCTGAGCCCCGACTCTTTATACTTATGCAATACAGCGGGAAAACGACAGCGATCGGCCAAGGAAGTCACTCCCATGCGTTTTTGATATGCCAAACCCTTAGCTACCGCGGACTGTTGTTCGGGAATACCTAATTTGGCCTTGTAGCGGCTCAGATAGACCATCCAGGGCATCAATAAAACCCTGCCGTCTTTCATTTTAAAGCTCTCGTTGATTTTGATATCATAGGAACCGAGAGATAAGTCGGTATGGGCATTGACCAAACCAGGAAGCAGACAATGCCCCGAAAAATCTTCTATGGTGGCATGGGGATACTCGGCCTTAAGTGCCGCGGCCGGCCCTGAGGCCACCACCTTACCCTCGCCAATGACCAGAGCACCCTGAGTTTGGGGCTCAGTATCAAAGGTAAAAACATGGTCGGCCAAGACCAATGTTAGGGCGTCATCCATGGAAGGGCCCTACAACGACTCACGTGCGATGTCAAAGGTGAGGAAAGCACTTCTGCAGGTTTTTCACCAAGGCATGTGCTAATTTTTGGGCCCGAGGATTCCACTTGGCGACTAAGGCTTGATTAAACTCCAGTTCGATACCCAGGTATTTATGACCAGAATAT
>JAJFLL010000340.1 GCA_021772695.1 Deltaproteobacteria bacterium | reverse complement strand
ACCGTCGCATTTACGAGGTTCTATTCGAAAAATTTAAAGTCTTCGCAGGTCTCCCGAGGCACCAAATCCCTATTGGCGAGTTTTTGCTGCAACAGGGAATGGGTGAACGCTTAGAAAGTGAAATTTCCAAGGAGTGGAGGAACGGGCCTCCAGCAAAAAGTTTAAATACGAATCTAGCTTCCTTAAATTTGTTGGCCCAGACCGAGTCAAAACATCGAGCTCACATTTTATTAGATTCCATATTAGAGCACCCGGAATCTAGGGGCGAAATTTTGCATTATGCCTTAGAGGTTGCCCGCATCTATAATCACCTTGGTGTAAGTGATGCCGCCAAGTCCTGGGCCAAAGAGGCCACCTCACATCCCTCTTGGAAAAAATCGATTCAAGCCTTCCATTTATTGGATGATTTGGCCGCTATCCATCAAGGTAGGATGAAGCCAGAAGCAGCTGGCAGGGCTCACCCAGCGTCGACGCCTCAAACGGCAACCCAAGTTTATTTCGGCGATGCCTTGGGTACGGTACATCTCGGAACCAAGCGAATCATGCATCTCACCGGTGAATCCTATTCCTGGGGCGAGAGGAAGTTTGGAAGATGGGAGGTGCAAAAGATCTTCAGTCGTGGGGAAAGGCAGTTTCTCGAACTCAAACGTATCCAAAGTGGTGAAGAAAAAGATTGGCCTGAAATTCTGCAATTTGAGGTTGCGGAACTAGAAGCTTCATTTAAAACCGGACAAGAGGTTTGGTTTATCCCGCCCAATACTGCATCAGGTGGTATTGACTTAATTAAAAATCCTGCCGCCGCCTACGCGCAACGCAATCGCGGGGAAAAATTTTCCGAGGAAACTTCCAATAATCAATTTTGGTTAATGCCCTATATCAACGAAGAGATTTTGCAATTGTTACCCGGTGCCAAGTCCCACCATAAAGTGGTGAAATTTGAACCGATCGATCCACCCGAGTGGGACAACCCACTCATTCAAATAACGACACGTGGCATGGATCCCATTTGGGAAAAGTCCGATGCAATCTATCAATTTAAAATACCTTTTTATTTTGGCGAACAGTTGGGACTATTTCCTAAAAAGCAATTCATGGAACCATGGTCGGTTACCCAAAATTTTCATAATAAATTGGTCCTCATCCCCGATATGTTACCCAAGGAGGCCAAGCCTCTGGCGATAGTGAATCACTTCCATGAATCCAATCGAGGGACAGAGTCCTTGGTTCCAGAGGTGGATTCTGAAAACTGGCATCTGGAAAATCAGCATCAACTCCCTTCTACTACTACTGAGAATACAGAGCCCGCTGAACATAAGTTTGCCTACATGGTGATGCATGATCTGGGTCCAAGGGGGAGTCGTCCACAAGTATTCTGGATCTATCCAGAAAACCAATTGCTCAATAGTGAGGCCAAGTTTGTGTATCCGGCTACCGTTCGGCAACTTCAACCAGTAGATTCTTCTGGAGGCAATACGAAGGAAGCCTTGATTCATTTTCCGATTATGGAACGTCGTCCCGGCAATATGCCTTGGGTGCGGTTTCAATTTGAAGATTCCAATGAGTTTCCCTTCCGCGTTGGTGAAAATATATATTTTGTCAAAGGCGTAAACGGTGGGTCGGGAATAGGTGAGATAAAGGATGGAGTCTACGAACGGGAAGCCATTTTTCGGGGCAATCGAGGTAAATATTTTCAGTTATTAGGAGTTCAGATTCATCAAGGGAGGGGAGTGTACTTTCCGACCGCTCCTGTGGAACGGATGGAATGGCGAGAACCGTCGATTCTTTCCTGGATGAAAGGCGGGGCTTCAGAATCGGAAGGTCGAAATATAAATTTATTATTATGGACTCGGGATTTTACGGGAAAAAGTCAATTCTACCGACTGCATTCCACTTCAGCAGCCCTAAGCCAAATGGGCATAGAGTTGTTGCCCGACCAAAAAGTGGCCATGCCCGAGAATTGGGCCTTTATGGTTCGGTCGCTACAAGAATTGCGGGAACAATACCGGGAGGACTTGTCCGAACTGCTAAGACATTATCGTCGGGGAGCAACCCATCTAAACAAGGAAATTTGGACTGCAGTAGGTAAACTAAAGGAGTGGGGGCAAATTGAGGGCCAAGATACCAGGAATTTGGATCAGCTACTCATTGAGTCCGGTATTTCCTTGAGCCCGCAAAGAAAATTGCCAATCGAGCCCCAGAAGCAGGATTTTCATCCCGTATCCCCAACCAAACAAGTGGCCTGGATCGGGACCACCCCAAAAAAACAGGCGGTGACTCTAGTATTAGCAGAATCACCAGAAGCCCCTTCCAGTGCCCCCACTTGGGTCGTGGTGCGGGTGATGGTCGATAAGGTGATTTTAGGTCGCAAGGCCTCTAACCCTGGAGAGCGCCCCAAAGGTTTTCTTCATGTGTTGTTATCTAAATTAGATCAAAAGCAATTTGCCCCGGGGCAGCGCTATAAGGTGATTCATCACGTGCAGGGTGCGGCGGGCAAACCTGCATTGCCGGCCAATCGACCGGGTAATCTCTATTTGCAGGGCAGTGATGGCACCGATTACCACTTGAAACTGAGAAAGATCAGTGAAGGCGTTTCAGGTCAGGAGTTTCTGATATTTCAAGACGTAGTAGATTTTCGCAACCAAGGCGAGGACCCCTTTCGCGCCGCAGATAAAACCTTTCGCGTAACCTTCGCTCGAGGGCATTTAGCAGATTTGGTTCGGCAAAAAAGAGCCGGTCAATTTTTAAATACCATTTCATTTGATTTGACCGAAGCTGAAGCCCAGGTGATGGAACTCGAAAATCTGGAACATGTTCAATACACCATGGAACCCTACCGACCCCTAGAACCCGTGGTGGCGAGGTCACCGAAAGTGAAAAAGGAAAAACCTACCGAAAGAATTACCTTGGTTGAGACTGACGACCCCGCCTTAGAAAAGGCCTTCAATGCCCATGGTTCATTGAGTCGACAAGCGGACCATAGTTTGTTGTGGAAATTGAATCCCCATCGCGCCATGAATCTTATGGGCCGCAGCAGCGAATTGGTAGGGGAGTTGGGGGTAGAAGGCTATTTGGTCTTAACTCGAGCCAAGGGGGTCTCTTTACAGCATGCCCAAGTTTTTTATTTGGGTGACGGCCGATTTTCCATCAGAAATAATTCCTCCAGGGGCCTGAAAATCCTTCGACCTGGTAATGAGGAAATTAAATTGACCCAATATGGCGAAGAGGTGGAATTGCTTTCCGGCGACCGATTAAAAATAGGCACTCAGATGATCGATTTAGAATTTCCGAGTGAGTTTCCTTCGCCTTCAAAAGATTCCTCTCGTGAGCGGCGAGGCCTCCAAGGCCAATTGGAGGTAAGCGATTCCATTTCTCCGCTTGCCACTTACAACATCCCGGTTCCTAAAGAATTGACCCTGTTTCCTGAATCTGCCCCAGAACAAAATGTGGTCTATTTGGGTCGCCTACAAGACACCACCGGTACTGGCCATTATCCGGTGGTGAATCTCAACGATCCTGTGGTTTCGCTAAACCATGCAGAGGTCAAACGTCTCGAAAATGGCACCCTTCAAGTCACCCCATTGGAATTGGGAGGTCCTGGAAAGGAAGATCTCGGACAATATGGAACATGGGTCCGGCGGATGGGTGTTTGGGAACGTCAAGCCATCGGAAAAAGCTTTGCCCTATATCCTGGCCAGCGCCTGGCGTTAGGCTCCATTGCCTTTGACGATGCAGTAGGAGATTCCAAAGCGGCCCAGGCCCATTTGAGCATGGCCTTGATTTTTGAGGTAGGGCCTCAAGGGAGAACCCTGGAGCAGGTCGAGGGCTAAGTCCTTGGAATTTCATACTAATAAAAGTGGCCCGCTATCGGAATTATTTTTAACCTTTGGGTCCGCGCCTAAGTCAAAGCGCTGATCCCTGCTTAAACGATCCTCCTGGGAGGATCCATGTCGCTAAAAAATTTTCTTAAAATCACCTTTTGTCTCTTGGTCCTATGGACCGGCCTTTCTGGATGCGCAGGTGGCGGCGTTCCCGGCCAAAATCCAAATCTTGCCCAAGTGGCCTCTATTGAATTGAAGGTGGTGCAAGACCAAGTGGAACCGGG
>JAJFLL010000339.1 GCA_021772695.1 Deltaproteobacteria bacterium | reverse complement strand
TTTGGAAATTAGTGAGCAAGAACAACGAAGAATCGGTCAGGATATTCATGACGGCTTGGCACAGAGTTTATTGGCAATTGCGCTGAAGGCACAACTGTTGGCGGAGAAATTACAAGATAACAAAAGTTCCGAAGTAAACATTGCCGAAGAGATTGTGCAACAGAGCAATCAAGCTATTCAGGAAACCCGGTTGATTGCAAAGTCATTGTCGCCCATTAATTTGGCCAAGCATGGTTTGCGCAGTGGGTTATCCGACATGTCCCATCACGTTAAAGAAACCTTCGCCGTCGATTTACAATGCGAATATCTTGGTGAAGAATCGAGGGTTACCCCCAACCATGCCTTTCAACTCTATCGAATTGTTCAATCTGCGGTAAGTAATAGTATTCGGCATGGCGAGGCCAAACGGGTGACGGTGCAGCTGGATTTAACCCATGGTCAAAAGGGTCGATTGGTGATTGCCGACAATGGTAAGGGTTTTGACCCTAAAGTGAATAAAAGTTCCGGAATGGGGTGTTTGATCATGGAACACCGGGCAAAAATGATGGGAGGCGGACTCACCCTTGATTCTCGGCCGGGTCATGGTGCAAAATTGATTTGCGAATTTAATCTGCATACTAATTCAGAGCAACTTTAATAAGTATGACAAATTCTACCTCGACCATAGCCTCCTCTATAATTGTTATCGACGACCATCCCATTGTGCGACACGGGCTGGTGCAACTGTTAAGAAGGGTTCAGGATTTCAAAGTCTGTGGTCAGGCCGGTGATGCCCGTTCGGCCTGGAACATGATTGAGCTGCAGAAACCCGATATAGTGTTGCTGGATCTATTTCTAAAAGGTCTTATGGTCCTCGATTTGATACAGAAAATAAAAACCTCATTTCCTGAGATGAAGGTGTTGGTTATTTCCCTAGAAAATGAAGGTTTTATCGCGGAGCGGGCATTGGCGGCTGGGGCCGATGGCTTTATCCTTAAGGAGGAGGCGACTCGTAAAATTGTCGAAGCTTTGCGCATGGTTCGAGAGAATAAAAGTTATATCAGCGAACCGGTTTTTCAAAAAATGCTGCACCAGGTGGCGTTTCCTGAAGGCAATTCAGGAAATGAACTTATCAATAAATTGAGCCAACGAGAATTGCAGACCTTTTTTCTGCTCGGAAAAGGTAAAAGCTCTCAAGAAATTTCAGAACTACTTTCCTTAAATATCAAAACCGTTGAGACCTATTATTCACGGATCAAAGAAAAAATGGCCATTAAGAACATTCGTGAGCTCACACGCGTTGCCATCCAATATACCAGTAAAGAGATTTAACAAAGCCGCCGACCTGTAAGGATTTCCCCTACGCGATTTTTGCCCCAATCGTACAATTTTTATCTCATCGCCTATCGGCCCTAATTTATTTCAATTATTAATTAAAAAAATACTGGTCAGGTTTCCGCCTACAATATTTCTTAAGGCACCAGCCGTCCCCATTTCTCTAGCCGGAAATGCAGACAATTTTCTGCATCGAAAAGGGCGTCTCCACTTATGAATGTGTCAGTGGAATCCCGGTTGGTCATCGGATCCTTTTCGGTGGGTTGACAATTTTTCGCTCTGCCAGAAAATTCACTCCTACGGTAAAAATTTCGGGAAATAACCTTCAAGGAGGTATTTATGGAAAGGGCGGGAAACAAGATAAAAAGGTTCCGGGGTAGGAAAACTATTTTATTCTTAACCTTAACCATCGGTTGCGTCGCAGCATCCCAGGTAGATGTGAATCATTTGAAGAAAATGCCAACGGCTCATGCCGCTGGTTTTGGTGTGCCACAGCCACCATGGCCAGTGGACGATGAATTGGGTAATGGCAATACGCAAGGACCGGCCACTTATTTTCGCGCCGCTTTGCAGATGATTCGGCCAGGGGTTAAGTCCTACCAACTGGCCCATGTCTATTCGGACACCATGCCCCAATCGCCCTTTGGCACCCCATTGGAAATTGACTATAAACCCACCCAGTTCATCGATTTTACCGAACATGCTGGGAACGGTGAAGAGATCAGTGGTGGCATCGGCGAACAGGGCACCCAATTCGACGCCCTTGGGCATTTTGGCCACAAACCCTTCGGCGAAGAAGAGGTGTATTATTACAATGGCTATACCCAAGACGAAGTGGTGGGACCCAATGGATTGATGAAGTTAGGTCTCGATAAAGTTCAACCCATTGTCACCACCGCCATATTGCTTGATGCCCGCAAACACCTCAACGGTGGTGAACCCATGACTGCAGGACAATTGATCACCGCCGATGATATTCAATACATGATCCAGCAACAGCACCTGCGTCCCATCTTACCAGGCGATGTGGTGTTTATTTACACCGGTTGGAGCGAAAAGTGGCAGGAAGACAATGCCAATCCGTTCTTCACCGAGTATTACTTTGCTGGGCCCGGACTCTCTTACGATGCGGCCCTTTATCTGGAAGACAAAACTATCGTTTTAGTCGGTCTAGATAACCCCTTTACCGATCCGGTGAACGAGGGTTTCTTGGCAGGTATGGCGCCGCCTCCCGTGGGTGCCCCTCCGGGATTGCCCTTCGCCATTCATCATAATAATTTGACCCAGGCCGGTATCCATCAGATCCAAAATCTCGATTTGAAGGAAATGGCCCAAAACAAAGTGTATTTATCGGCGGTATTCATTGCCCCGATCCCGATTCGTGGAGGTTCGGGATCGCCGGTAGCCCCAATTGCTGTGGGAGCTCCGTGGCCGTTTTAATTTAGCCCCCCAAAAGGTGAGCTCAGGAGCATGACCGATCCGCCTTATGCGGATCGGTTTTTTTCTTAACCAGGGTGGACAGGGAATAAAACTTTTTGACTCATTACTGACGGAATGAACCGAAAAAGGATTCCCTATGTCCCACGCGACCCGATTCGAAGCTAAAAGACCTGTCTCAACGACTGCCGTTTCTTCTGCTGAAACCAGCAGAAAAGCGATCCTGGCGGAAATTTTAGGGGTCACCGATCCCAAGCTGCAAAGTCGCCCCTGGGAGGCCCCGCAAATTTCTCAAAAACTAGGCCCGCAAAGGGCCATCTGGAAAAATCTTGCCGAAGAAAAGAACAGCCACCTCTTTACCCAAGACCTTTATCATCTGGGGCGCAGTTACGAATTGCTGGCTCAACCCGAGCTCGCGAAGCGAATCTATTTTTGGTTGGGTCGCAATGAAGCGAAGGCTCCCGATACCGCAGGCCTAGCGCGGGAACGTTCGGCCCTTTTATCCGGGGAAGGCCCTTGGCCCCAACAATTGGAAATGTTTTTTCGCCACGGGGTCGACGAGGTCACGGCCCCCGATCTATTATTGGGTATGGGCGCGGCCGGTCTGGGTTACGGTTTGGGAAATGGCTTTGGTCGAAGCGCCGCTAACCTCTTGGGTTTGCAAGGAGTCGCCGCTCACGGTTTCGGCAGCGCATTGGCCATTGGTGCTGAGGTCACGGCCTTCACCCTAGGACAACAGGGTGCCGCTTGGGCCCTTAGTTCTGGCCCCTGGCCGCAGAGCGCTGAATGGGGCCATCATTGGATTTCCGCGGCCATGATGATCGGCATCTTGCGTAGCTGCCATGGGGTAGGCACGTGGGGAAATTTTCTTCGGCCCGGAGTTTCTAGTCATGTGGCTATGCAAGGCACCCAATATGCGGGATTGTGGGCCAATGCCTATCTCCGCCGCTGGGTAGGATGGGACCCGCAGGCCAGTTGGGCCGAGATTTCTGCCGAGGCATTGGGACAATGGGCCACCTTCCATGTGGCCGGTCGGTTAGGGCGGGAATTGTTCGCCCCCTTCCAGGATCAAGTTAAGCAGTCTAGGAAAACCAAGGCAATTCGCAGTGACGAAGGTCCGGTGTGGGCTCCCACGGTGTGGTCTGCCCCCAACGGAATCGACCTGGGCGGATTCTACTTCGCCATGAAGGCCAAGAGCGCTTGGTCGCCGGAAGGATCTCACCGTGGCAGGCCTGCACCCATTCAAATCTCTAAGTCGCTTGCCAAAGATTCAGGTCAGACTATGATCCAATCCGAGACCTTGATCCAATGGGTTCGGTCCTTGATGGATCACAAGTTAGCCTTTCAGCAACGCCTCCTCGTCCAAGATATACATATTAATTTGGCATCCAACTTTGGATGGAATCGTCGAGTCCGTGGTGTAATCTTAAACTAAGTGAACAATCTAGGGGAAAACGACCATGGCAG
>JAJFLL010000338.1 GCA_021772695.1 Deltaproteobacteria bacterium | reverse complement strand
AGATAGCTTTTCAATAGATGTGATTTTTTCTTGTTGACCCTGCGGGTCAAAGACGCCTCCGCACCGTATCGAGTTGATCAATTAAGGTTTGGATTGCTTCGCTTCGTTCTTTTGCCATGATTTTTGTTTCATCCCCGATTGGATTAAGTTTACGGCCATCAAAATTAAAAATAAATGGGGCAAGAGATATCCTATGCGCACAAATAAAGTCTTACCATCGAATAAGGGCAATGTGGTCAAGAAATTTTCCCTGGTAAAAAGGTCTCCCTGCCACAATACCCGCCCCCGCGTATCGATGAGTGCACTGATACCCGTATTGGTAGCTCGAATCATGTACCGCCCGGTTTCAACGCTACGATATTGGCTGTACACCAGATGTTGGTAGGCAGCACTGGTATATCCGTACCAGGCATCATTGGTTAAATTGATCAAGGCATTGGCTCCACGCCCCACCATTTCTCTAGCGGCATAAGGAAAAATATCTTCATAACAAATTAAGATGCCCATTAGAAAATCACCCAAACGAACGGGACGAAAACTTTCGCCCGGTTGCATCCGGCCAACTTCCACGGTCAGCTGCCGCGCAAACCAGAATAAATCTTGATAGGGCACGTATTCACCAAAAGGAACCAGTTCCTTTTTATGATAATAGTCTAGGATTTCTTGCTCTGGGTTCAAGACCAGGGCGGTGTTATAGACTGGCGGCTTCATTCCTGGCGTAAGGTGGATTCGCGGTCGCGTAATGGCACCAAGAATTAAATGTCCTTGGCTTAATCCCGTCTCTACAGGGAAATGGCCGGCATCGTATGGGTGGGTGAAGGGTACGGAGGCCTCGGGCCAGAGCACCAACTCGGCACCCTGAGCTTGCAACTCACGGGTGGCATCCATATGCAGTGCCAATATATTCTGGGCCATTTGGCGGTTCCACTTGTCTTCTTGGGCGATATTGCCCTGCACCACTCCCACCTGTAAAGCAGCAACGGTTTTTGGTTCACCCTGATGAAAACGCCACAAGCCGAAGCCAAGGTTGGCCAAGAGTAAAAGCAATGCTACGTGAATCCAACGATGCCTTGGAGGCCGTTCCCATGCCTTGCCCCTAAAAAACCAAGCCGTCAGGACCTCGTTGGAGAGAACTAGTAAAAAGGTGAGCCCGTAAGCACCCCAAATTTGGGCCGACTGGATAAAAGGTAAAAATCCCGATTGAGTGTATCCCAGCTGACTCCAAGGGTAGCCATCCATGGGCATCAGGTGACGCAGGTATTCGATTCCTACCCAAAAGACAGGTCGCACCCAGAGGGTGGGCCAGCCCATATTTCGGCAAATCCACTGACTAGCCAAAAAGATGAGTCCAAAATAGGCGGCAAGGATGATTAATAAAAGCCCCAGCACCATAAGACTTACGCTTGGACTCAAACCACCGAAATTATGCACCGCCTCGTAGAGCCAAAACTGACTGACCACAAAATGAAACAGGCCCGCCATAAAACTAAGTGCGAAGGCACGCCGGGGACTTTGCCCCCGAATAACCAACATCAGGGGAACCCAGCAAAAAAAACCTAGGAATCCCAGATCGGGAAAAATCAGCCCACCAACCCTCACTGGGTAAGCCAGGCCGGCCAAGGTTCCACTTATAATTGCAGCAAGCCATCCCATTTCATGTGTCCTTGCTCGTCTAGTAAGTTGAGATATTTGGTTTCTCTTCGCTCAAAGTCCCGTTTTTGTTTTGACCCTAATTCATGGTCCATCCCGGTCAAATGCACCAAGCCGTGAACGGCCAAGCGAGTCACCTGTTGGGTCAAAGATCGCCCCGCCTTTCGGGCCTGTTGCTTTGCCACCTGGGTGGCAATGATAATTTCGCCGAGGATCCAAGGAGCCCCGGGGAAGCTTGGTTGCTCTTCCATTAAAAAAGACAAAACATCGGTTACTTTATCTTTCTGGCGATACTGGGCATTTAATTGGCGTATCTTTGTAGTCCCCACAAGGGATATTTCTAATTGCGCGCCGGTCTTGCGGGCCAAAGGTAGCAAAGCCTCCAGACTCCTTTTGAGCCGGGCCTTTTGAATGGGACAACCCTTACGATGATAGATGAGTACGGTCATGAATTGACGGATTTCCTAGCGGGATTTTGCCACATTTTTGATGGGTGTCACGGTGGCCTTGTCTTCTTCGGAATCGGGATAGGCGATTCTTTGATGATAGATCCCTACCAAGACTCTGGTAAAGGTGTCTGCGATTTGATGCAGGTCTTTTAGGGTCATGTCGCACTCATCCAACTGCTCTTCGATAAAATTGCTATTGATGATCTTTTGTACTTGGGACTTAATTTTCTGAGGAGTTTTATCGGGTAAAGATCTTACGCTGGCCTCAGCACCATCGGCCAAAAGCACAATACCCGACTCACGGGTTTGTGGCCTTGGCCCCGGATAACGATAAAGTTTTTCATCCACAGGGTCTTTTCCCTCGGCCTCAGCCTGGGTCTGAGCCTTCTTGTAAAAGAATGTAATTAATTTGGTGCCCTGGTGCTCGGGAATAAAATCAGCGACCCGAGGTGGTAATTTGTATTCCCGTGCCATCTCTATACCGTCTTTGACATGGGCCGCGATAATCAATGCAGACATGGAGGGAGTTAGCTTGTCATGACGGTTTCCCGCACTCTGTTGATTCTCAATAAAATAGCCGGGCTTTCTCATTTTACCAATATCATGAAAATAACTGCCCACCCGGGCCAATAAGGGATTGGCACCGATTTGATCGGCGGCAGCTTCTGATAATACGGCCACCAATTGTGAATGATGATAGGTGCCAGGCGCCTTAACAATCATATCCCGCAACAGCGGATGGTTTAGATTTCCCAATTCCAAAAGTTTGATATCGGTAATGTAATTAAAGATCAGTTCGGCAATGGGTGCGATCACCATGACAAAAATTGAGGCCATGATTCCGCCCAAAAATCCCATAATGGTTTCAAAACTTACTTGGGTCAAATTGAGCACATTGGTCACGCTGACCACCGTAATCAACTTAATGGCCAAAATCACCATAGCGTTCATCACACCGGTGATGAGCCCGGCCCTGAGGATAGAACTGCGTCGATCAACTTGCGCGATGGCCGAAGCGGCCGCCATTCCCGAGACCAGAAAATAAATGGAAAGATCCAAGTCGGCTTCCAAGAACAATCCTCCCAATGCGGAAGCAACGATGGCAAAAATCAAGGATGTTTCGGAATTCAAGATGTAGCGAACCAACATGGCACCGCCTGCAACCGGAATCGCATAATAAAATGCACTGACTGGAACATCGAAGGGCACAATATCAGCCAAAGCCGAGGAGAAAGTGGCCGCCAAGCGGATCATCAATAATAAAAAGATCAGCACGCTGCCTAAGAAATAGAGATCTTCTCTGGAAGGATTAAATTTACGAATATAACGCCGGGAAAATACATAGGTCACCAGAAGTAACAGCGAGACGAATAACACGGTTCCGGTCAATTTAATGCCGTAGCTGGTCTGGGTCTTATTTTTGCGTATGCCTTGCAAAATGGTCAGATGGTAGGGTTCGTAGCGGTCGCCACTACGAATGATGGCCTCACCGGCCTGCACTTTCAAAATAACATTGGGTACATTACTGACCGCCCGTGCCCGGCGCATATCGGTATCGACAGAGTTAAAAGTGGTATTTGGCAAAATCAGGCTCGCCGCCAAAGAAACCAGGTCGGGAGGTGTAATCCCTTCAGTGG
>JAJFLL010000337.1 GCA_021772695.1 Deltaproteobacteria bacterium | reverse complement strand
CCTCCGTAGCCAACACCCTGGCTATCGCCAGCGGCAGCGGCTGTTCCTTGCAGACTTTAAATGCAGTGGGCGGTTCCTTCAATTACCTGTCTCTGCTCTTTGGTTTGACCCCTTTAGCCTGGTCGGTATGGCGAAGACGTTCCTAGTAGTGAATGTGTAGTACTAATTCAAAGGCCCGTCCTGATGTTTCAGGGCGGGTTTTTTTTGTGATGGATTAATATTTACATAAACTGCTGTCGCTGAATGTTCGAAACGGTTGCCTCCGAATAGTACCACCGGACCTTGGGGATGACACCGGAAACTGGGTGATCCGGATACCGGGTTGCGGTATTTGCCGCAAGGACTCAAAAACATGTTGATTTCTGCATCACCATCAAGGAGCCCACGGCCATCGAAAATCGCTAAATAGTAGAATATAACATTAAACGGCCTACCAACTTACGGGGATATTTGAGACCAACTAGACCTTTCTCCTTAATTTTATTATCCCATAGCCATGAAAGATCCCCTCGGGCGTTACTTACAAAATTGGCGACTCCAAAAAGTGCTTCCCCACGTGCGAGGTCGTCTGCTGGACCTAGGCTGTGGCAGCAATGTCTTGGTGCGGCGCTATGGCAACGGCGTTGGGGTGGATGTCTATCCTTGGGACGAGGTGGATCATGTGGTCGAGGACTCGGCTCAGCTTCCCTTTGCCGCGGAAGCATTTGATACGGTCACCTGCATCGCGGCTCTCAACCATATTCCCAATCGTGAGGCCGTGTTGCTGGAGGTGTGGCGCGTGCTCAAGCCCGGTGGGCGGTTGATCTTGACCATGCTTCCCCCGGGGATGTCCCGCTTATGGCACTTGTTACGACGACCTTGGGATGCAGACCAACATGAGCGTGGCATGACCGCGGGCGAAGTTTATGGATTGGGTCGAAGGGAAATAGCTCATTTAATTGAGCAAGCGGGCTTTAGCTTGTTGCGACGTCAGAGTTTTCAATGGGGTATCAACAACCTATATTTAATAGAAAAACCCTTTTAATTTTTTAACCGGGCATGGCAACAATTTTTCCTCACCGTTAAGGACCGAATGGATCAGTGGGGTAGCGCTGATTGGGATTCCTATGGTCATTATTGTTGGGGGAATTATTTACCGGAGGCTCAACGGAATTATTTTCTCCCATTGTCATCGGTGAAGGAGCTGAGTCCGATTCAGATGCAAAGTTTAACCCTAAGGTGACCCCGCCCAGCCCCAAACCGATAGCACCCAAAAGGTCGCAAAGAAAATAATAGTTGGCTAGGTCAAGGGCATAACACGTCAGATTCGCTGCAGCGCCTCCAAGTCCCGAACCCAATAGACCCCAGCCCAGTACCTCTAAGCCCGGTGACTCTGTCCCATAACCGGTTGCCAAAAGACCAGCTCCCAACAGGCCCAGGCCCATGTCGGAATATAGGCCAAGTTTCCTCACGGGATAATGCGGTAGATTTCCTTCCGGCTGTTGGGCACGAATCCAGTAGATTAATTCAGACCAACGGGTCCTGTTGGGCCCAAATTCTAGAACGCTGTGAAAGCCGGGAACCTTGCGGTATCTTCCCTGCCAAAAGACCTCAAGGTTCGCCTCGGGATCGAAAAAGCGCACCAAGAACGAGGCAACTTCCGCCTTCACTTCGGTACTTTGGGTTTCAGTGGCCATTCGGTAGATGTCTTGGGCCAGCGATTCCATATCGATGGAATAGGAAGGTGCAGCTTTGGAAAATCCTTCAACCCTAGAGTGGGCAATGAGTAGCTCGACCATGCGCTTTCGAATGGGATTGTCTCCGTATACCAGGATTAGACTTTCTTGAAAGGCCTGTTCCGGGTGGCTGTCGGCCAGTAGGGTGAGGCGAGACCATTTTTGCCGGTAGGGTTTGGTTAAAAAATCTTCTAAGTGCTGTTGTTGGGCCAGCACCGGTTTCTTCCACGCCGAAGCTTTTAATGGCGTCTCTACAATTTGGTAAAATCCAGAATTCAAAGGGTCAAAAAAACCATCGCTCAATTCATCAATTTCCGGCGGCGGTAGCGCCTGGGTGTGATAGAACTCTTCGATGGCGTGAAACAATTCTGGCGATGCTAATTGCTGAATTTCTCCGCCCATGAATAAAAACTCCACCCATTGTTGGACCACGGTCTCAAGTGTCGGACGCAGGCTGGGGTGATGAATCAGAATTTTTTCAAAGGGTGACAATAATTTTTCAAAACTATCCATGGCGGCGTGAATCCATTGCGCCCGTTCCTTGATGGCTGGGGGAAAATGGGAAGACCCTTGGATTTCGCGAAAGCTCGCTTGCCAAATTTTTTTAAAGGTTGGCTGCTGGGAATGGATACGATTTAGGGTTTGTAACCATTCTCCCTGTTTTGCTTGGTAACTTTGATCTGGTGAAAAAAGCTGCATGGTTAATAAGTTATTTAGCAAAATGCTATCTACCTCAATGCGAACCCCCTCGGACTCAGGCGTGCTTATTTTCAACCCCTTGAGTCCAGAGCGGGTAAAGATCTGGTCCAAAAAAATTCCCTGGGCCAATTGTTCCGATCGTACCCGAAAGCCTGGATCCCGCTGCCGAAACTCTTCTAGAATGGCGCGGTTTTTTTCCATCAAAGGGACAAATCCCTCAGCCTGGGGTCGAAAATCTACACAGCGGGAATAACTGGGATCGTGTTGCGAAGCAAAGCAGGCCTTGACGTGACAACCGTCGGCCCCCTTTGCACTGGTTTTTGGCAAATAGTTTTCACAATCTAAGACCGTTAAACTTTGAAATTTGATGTCGCCCATAAGCACTCCGTAAAAATCATGACCCTTTTTTTGGCCGCCCGATGATCGGATCCCCCTGAGATCGATAAAATGCCCGGGACTCCGAAGAGTCACGGGCTAGGGGGAATCCTGCGTTTAATTTTCTTTAAGTCTTTACAAAGAGTGTGCCAAATTTATGTCTTTATAAGTTTATGAAATTATTAGATAAAAAAATAAATACTTTTTAAAAAACAGATACGCTGTTCAGTAACTTTACAGAAAACTAATGTGGTGGGGGATGGAGTTCTCGGCCTTCACCATTGAAAATTTCTAAATTCATGGTCATTTTCTTATTTTTATTTCACTGAAGCCTTTTAGATCTCTGTGAGCCGGCATAGCTTTGTCTTTTTTGACTTTTCAAATGTTCATTTAATGAACATAATGGGGAGTAGGATGGGCACCTCCATAACAAGTCAAAGGGAGGATTATTTAAAATAATAAATAAAAACAACAATTTATAAATATAATTTTTGGCACCCCTCTTGCTTTATCTAGGTGGAGAAAGTTGAGGTGCCTATGCAGAATTGTCGAAAACCTTCTTATCAAAACCGAATCTCGAAGGGCCTTCATGTAGGGCTCGCGGCCTTGGCTCTAGTGGTGGCCCAGGTTCACATTTTTCCGTCCGTCGTATGGGGGCAAGTTGTGAATACCGAGATGGAAAATCTCCGTGAATTAGAAATCGATGCCAATGTTCTGAATCGCAGAAATCGAGGGGTCGATTTCGGTCCGTATAACCCTCGCGGATTAAATACTGCAGAGGCGACAGAGTTCCGTGACCCAATCAACATGGAGATGAAGGATCCCATTCACACCCAAAACCCTGGGGAATTCGAAATCCAAGGCAACCCCTTGGGGCGGGAGAATCATCGTTTTGAGCCACAAGGGGTCGTACCGGGGGCCAACGATCCAGAATTGAACGCCGAGGGAGCAGGGGAAGAAATAGATCCAGCAGATCGGGGTGAAATCGAAAATGCCGAGGGCGGTAGGGTAGACAATGCGCGTATGCAAGACCAAAACCGTGGGCACTTACCTGCTGGCCCCATCGGGTTGATGCAAAATCGCCTTCAGCCCCAAAGCTTTGAGCCAGGGGGCATTGATCCAGATTTTGTCGCCGATGGCGATGGTAGAGCCCAAGAAAATGATGACTCGAGAGGTGAAGAAGAATTTGGTGTGGACGAAATTATCGAGGATTTGGCCGACCATGGACCTGGCGTCATCGTCAGGGCCGAAATCTTCGAGGTCATCCGGGATGCCGATGAAAAAGAACCGGTTACCACTGACGGTGTCGACTCAAATTTTGCCGATCCTGGAACGGATTCGGATTTCGGCTCACCCTTAGTTATCGGTGTCAACGGGAGCGGATGCAGTCTGGTGGCTCCTGGCGCCTACGCCGCTGGGCACGGGGAAATGGTTTTATTAATGATGGCCGTGCTCTATTCCTTAAAACCTCGTTTTAAAAGCCGGAAACATTATTAGAACGAACAATCTATTCTCATTGTGAGGCACTTAATAGGAGTTACCATGAATTTTTTTCAACGGACTTTGATACGGACTAGGCATTTCGTAACCACGGTAAAAAATGAAATTAAGGATACGGTTCAAGGTCTACGTGAGACTGCCGATCAAGTGAAATATACCGTCACGGACGGCATTGATTCAGGGATCAGTACTTATCAAGATCATCGCCAAGAACAAAATTTTTCCCGGGAACATTCCAAGGCTTCTTGGAATGGAAATCGATGGAAAAGTCGCTTCCTAGAAAAAATGAACCAAAAGCGTGAATGGCGACAACGTAATGCCGTTATGGATGATGTTTATCAGGCCAACTGGCAACTCCAAGAAGCGGCCAGACAGGTTCAGTCTCAGGAATAGCCCCCTGTGGCCAAAGCTGTGCAGCTACGGTTGAAATATAATCTCTTCGGGGGGAAGGCACGAAAGTGATCCGATGAAGCAGCCCATGCCAAAAGCTTTGAATGAACGCTACCAAATAGATCGACTCTTGGGTGAGGGGGGAGGAGGGCAATGCCATTTGGTATTCGATCGACACGATCCCAAAACTCCCCTCGTCATGAAGTCGGTGAGGCTTCATTCGCAAGATTCCCATACAGTCGCGGCTTTCCGTCAAGAATGCCAGGTATTAAGAAATCTCAAACATCCCAATTTGGCGCGCCTCCTCGATTACGGTCAGGTTGAAGATTTATTTTTTTATATTTCCGAATTTGTAGAAGGTGATTCCTTTAAAGAAGCGGTAGTAGGCATGGATTGGAATGCCATCTTTGCGCTGATAGCCCAGGGGGTATGGGGATTGCAATCCCTGCACGACCAGGGGTTGATTCATCGCGATCTCAAACCTGATAATATCTTGGTAGGTAAGGTGCATATCCCTGGAGAGCCTGATCGACAAGATCGTCTCGTTTTAAAAATCATCGACTTCGGTCTGGCCATGGCCCAAGAGCAAGCCGTCGCCACATCGGCACCGAGTGGAACCTTAGCTTACACAGCTCCAGAAATCCTGGCAGGAAAAAAATATGACCAAAGGGCCGATCTCTACAGTTGGGGCGTAGTCCTTTATGAAGCCGCTTTGCGACATACGCCCTTTCAAAAGACTAAGCGCTTTGCCGCCTACTTAGAAAAGTTGACCCATGGGCAGGTGGATTTAAGCCCTTTGCAAAATTCCGACGAGATTCCCGAGGGTATCGTCGCGGCATTGCAGGGGCTCTTGGCGAAAAAACCCTCAGAGCGTTTTTCTCGAGCGACGCAAGTGCTAGAAACCCTCAACCGAGTCGAAGGTGAGGCCTACGCCTTAAGCTTTGTCCCCCTAGATCAATTCCCTCAACTTATTTCACTAGCACCCATAAAACAAAATAAAAGCGGTAAAGGCCAAATGCTCAAAGACCTTACTCCCGACGCAATTCTAGAGGGGCTCTTATCCCGAATTCGTCGGGGTCAGGGGCCGGAACCCGGGCGATGGTCGGAAAATTATTGGAGCGCCATGCTGCAAAGCGCCCCATGGCCTGTCTT
>JAJFLL010000336.1 GCA_021772695.1 Deltaproteobacteria bacterium | reverse complement strand
ATGACGGCAAGGGTAAACTCCTGAATGATCCTCAAGAATCCATGGTGGCCCATTTTAAAAAGGACAATATCACCGTGGTCACTCACGAGGTGGGACAGTCCATCGGCCAACCCCGAACTCGGGAAGGCAAAGTGGGTGAAGAGATGCCGCTGGCCGCCCAGGAAACTTTAATCGAAGCGGCACCGGTAGAAGGGCTGGCCCCCCTAGATACGGGAACCCACTTTTTCAACGAAGGCATCATTCCCTTAAACGACCCCTACCTGCAACAAGTGGGGGTGGTGGAAGTCTATCTCGGCCATCCGGATAGTGCTCCTCAAGCGGCCCAAGGGCAGGGCGCTATTTTGGTGGTTGGCGACATGGCCCACCAAGGCAGTGCCAAGTTGCAAGGCGTCTTGGTTTGGAATGGCAGTGCTTGGCGTTTTTCTCCCCAAGACACGGTGCCCGTGGGCAGTGGCATGCGTTCCGCAACGGAAGGACCCTTTACGCTAAGCGCCAAAGAATCCGTGGGGCTGGGTCTGAGTCATTTTCTATTAGATTCCCAAGGCCGGTGGACCTCAGATATTCGCGATGACGCCTTTGGCGCCATTCAAGTTCAATTACGCCTGCCTTGATAATATTTTTTCACTAAAGTGTTGTATCGCTAAAACTTCTTCCGACTATTTTTTCTTTTGTCCTGGAGGAGGGTAGGCCACTCCATGAGAATCTCGCAAAAAGGCCATCCAATGGGGCGAGAGGCGGGTTGCGGTGCGCCAGAGGTCCACGCCGAAATATTGATTGGTCCACCGTTGTTCTTCCAGCACGGCGATCATCTCAGTGGTCAAGCGGTCATGGCGGGTCAGCTTAGTCATAGGAAAGGGATTAGCCCCTTTCTCGATTCCCGAAAAATATCCCCGAAAATGGCGCCAATGTTCAAACTCATGAAGTAGGGCCTTCACCCGAATTCCAACATGAAAGACCGCTTGTTCCCTGCCTTTATGGGTATCTAAGGCCAAGGTGGGCATTTGGCGAAGAATCAACTCATCGGGTCGGCCCAAGATATTTTCTGGCCGGTAAAACCCCACTTCCACTTGGGCTTCTTGACTCCATTTTCGCTTCATTTGTAAAAATTGGTTTTCGGGCATCACCTTGATCTCCACCAGTCCCTCATGAACGGCATCGATCAATTGTTGGCTTTGGGAGTTGGGGTGCCGAGTTAAAATTTCTAGTAAAAACTCTGAGGACATATTACCGGCATATTGGCCTTGAACGGTTTCTCGAAATTGCCTTACCTGATCTAGGCGCTCGGATGGTTTATAGAGGTAGGGCGTAACCTCGGGAATCACACTCAAAAGTTTTTTAGCCAAACGCGGATCTCCCATAAAGGCATCATGGGAAGAAGAAACCAATTGAGTACTGAGGCTATCGGGTGAGGATGCATGTGGAGCAAACTCTTCAATAAATTGAACCGTGCTGTGAGCATCGGATAAATCGGTTAATTCGCGAATCTTTGCGGGATGGTCGCCCCATTTTAGGATGTATGCTAATCGACGTAGCAGCAAACGCCCTTGCCGGTGTAGATGCGCGACTTCCAAGACTTCTCGGACCAAGGTTGATCCGAAATTTTTCGGGTGTGTCCATTGGCCCCATTGTTTGATCAATCGTCGAGAAGTTCGATACCGTCCTGAAGTTTCTAAAAAGACTTGATTCCATAAGAGATGACGCTCCCGATTACTGAGGTGATTCCAGTCTCGAGAGACCTGGGCGAAATGTTTGCGATGGTAGGTTTCGGAATATTTCGGTCGTACCCCGCCGGCAAATCCCGAACCGAGGGGATAAAAACTCGTTAACTCCAAAAATTTTTCCCGACTCCAACCCGACTCCATTTGCCTAAATAAATCCTGCAGGATGTGATTGCGTTTTACTCCCGAAGTGATGGCAAGGCTTTGTCCCAGGGCCAATTGTAAGAGGGCATTTTCCAAACTGCCATGGGAACTATTCAAGGCATCGAAACGAAATAATTTTTGAATAGCAATGGCCGTGTGCAATTGGTCCCGGCTGCCACGATTGGGGGCGCGAGCATAGGCCTCCAAAAGACGCTCCCGAAAGGCTTCGGTGGGCAATGGGGTATTCTCCCAGGCGGCAATAATTTCTTGAGAAAAGGTATACGGTCCTTCCGGTGGAAAATTTCTTCGATAGTCCAAAGTAGAGGACTGGGGGCTTCCTTCCATCCAATAGGATTTGGGGGCATGGCCTGTGGCCGGTTGCAGACTCGGTACCATTTCCCAATGTATGGCCATCGTTTGGGCTCGATGTTCGAATCGAAACAAGCCGGGTCCGCCAAAATAATGTAAAAGGGACTCGCTCAGATGCCATTGCAATAAGGTGGTTAATACCGTTTCAAAGGTTTCGTGGAGAGTAGGCATGGCCTCCCCACGGAACCAGGGTTCCAACCCTAAGCCAATGCTCAAACTGCCCACGGGAAAAGCAATCCGTCCCAAGGTGGTTAATCTTCCTGAGCGGGGTAACAATAGATTCCCCAAACCCTCACC
>JAJFLL010000335.1 GCA_021772695.1 Deltaproteobacteria bacterium | reverse complement strand
CATCGGTCGAGGTTAAAGGGTTGAGAGTGTCTGGTTCACTTTGTAGATGGTAAATTAGTGTCTCTGGATCTTTAGGCACCTGGGGGGAACAGGCGGTAAGGGCAAAACCCAGGACTAAGGCCATCTGGATTGCGGCCTTAAATGGAATCATGAGAACTTTTGATAGCAAAGGTGGTTTCAGCATTTCACGTAAAACGCTGGTGAACCCCATTCGGGTTTTGATGGGTGAATGTCCTGCCATTTCAGGGCCCACTCTGGAGATAACCTATTGAAATGTCAAATCTTTATTGACATGCCCCGTGTCAAACCGTTCTGGAGTTAAGTCAGGGTTGGCCACCAGATCCACAAAGTCTATCTCTAGGTCGGCGCGAGGTTTGCGAAATTGCCACAACCAGTTACGCGGATACACTGGGTCGTCTTGAAAGTTTTGGGTGGTCAGTTCGTACGTCGCATCATTGGGCCTTGCCTTCGGTCCCTCTAAAAGGATTTTGACGAATTCGTGGACTCCCAAGGGTAGGCGGAGGGTTTTCTTGAGTTCCTCACCGTCCTGAGGAAAAACCTCCATGTCATTGCGTTCCCGGTCCCACCAGAGGACCTGGTTCCCATCGGCAACCAGCGTGGCTATTTCCTGACCCAAGTCATCGAGTAGACTGATGCGTAGTAAATTTGGGCCCTTTACCAATAAGGCAGCCTGAAAAGACCGGCGTCTACCTCTTCTCTCGACGCTCGCTTCTACCAGTGCCGAGAGACTGGTCAAGGGAACGAATGCTGGCATTTGGGCTTGGGGGATTTGCGGTGGTTTAACCTTGGTGGCGCAAGCTGCGCTGCCGAAAAAAATACATAGAATAAAAATAACGATCCATCTGGTGGGGTAACCGTATGACATGGGGTGAAATTAAACCGTTCATCGCCGCAGAAGCAATGAACATTTTTCTAGGACTAGTCGGCGTTTTTTTCCAATAATTGGCGAACATGATCGCAGTATTGAGGGTCTAAGGCCACCATGGTTTTGGCCACCTCGGAAATTTTGGGGTGTTGGATAGTGATTTTTGAAGTTTTTCCGATAAATTCCACGCCTACCATGCGACCGAAGGCGCCATTTGCTACCAATTCTAAAGCGGCTTCGGAAAGGTGTTGGGCTAAAGCAATATCGTGGGCTGAAGGGGGCGCACCCCGTAAGGAATAACCCAGGCTAACGGACCGGGTATTTCGCAGGTCGTGGCGGGTGAGCAGTCGTTGTCTCACCCACCGGGAAACATCTCCCGCCTCAATCAGCATTCGATTGTAGGCGTTGGTTTCTCTTGGCGGTTGAGCGTCTTCAAAAATAACTCCTTCAGAGATCAACAATACCCCGTGGTCTTGACCATGGCCCTTGCGATGCTGAATCAATAGAGGAATGTCGCTCATGGGCCGGGCTATTTCAGTAAAGATGGAATCTACCCGAACCGGCGGTCCCAATTGGGAGGGATGTTCGAAGTAATGGCCCAGCCGGGCATTGCGCCCGACGCCCAAAGTAAGCATGCCGTAGCGTTGCCCCATAATTTCCACCAGGAACCAACGGCCACAGCTTTGTGCGGTGTTGAGAAAGTTTGCGATTTCTAAGGCACCGCGATTGACCGCAGAAGGGAATCCAATGGAGGTAATGCTTCCGGGCACATCGGCATCAATGGATTGGGGAACAAAAACTAGAGAGACGCCAAGGTTTTGCAAGTCCAGGGCAGCACATTGAGTGCCATTCCCACCTAATACCACCAAGGCATCGATGCCGTAGTCATGCAAAGTCTTTTTGACCGCCTCGGCGTGCTTCGTGCCATCAGGATTTTTTTGAACCGGATCGGTGCGACTACTTCGCAAAATATTACCACCCAAACTTTCAATGCCTTTTCCATTTTTGGAACCAGAATGCCATTGGCTGCTATACAAGATTTGTCGGGCACGCTGCATGGCAGCTTCACCGTTGATATGTGACATTTCAATTTCGAGCACACGATTTTGTGGGTCGAGCAAGCCTTTAAACCCATCGGTGATGCCTAAGACCCGGTAGCCGAATTTTTCGATGCCGATACGAACGATAGCCTCGATGGCCGCGTTTTCAGCGGGGCCGTCCCCTCCGCTGGTGAGGACTCCAATGGTCTTGATGTTTGATTTATTTTTGCCTTTGGGGATAGATTTTTTTTGATAAAATTCTTCTGAGAAATCCGGGCGGGTTATGAGTTCTAAACGTTGAGAAATGACATCGTTTGTAGGATTAGATTTGGTTTTGATGCCGCTTGGTTTTTTGCCTCTGTTTGGTTTTAATGCGGCACGTTTTACACCCATGGGGACCTCATCAAAACATTCTACCCCATAAACTGTATGGATACGAAGAAACTTTATGGATTTAGGCCGGCCAATTTATCTTGAATGCGAGCCAGGTCCTTTTGTTCCCGGGAATCCGGAGCCTTGACCTTGATGGCTGCAGCGACGGCATCTTGGTAAAACCCCTTGGCTTTTTCTCGTTGCCCTAGTTTTAAATACAGGTCGCCAAGGTGTTCCAAGATGGTAGGTTCATTGGGACTGAGGCGATTGGCCGCTTCAAGAAGTTCCCGGGCCTTTTCAAAATGGTTTAGTTTAAAATAAGCCCAGGCAAGAGAATCGGCGATGTACCCGTCTTTGGGTCTGAGTTGATAGGCCTTTTGCAGCATGGTTAATGCGGTATCCAGATGAATGTTTCTGTCAGCGTAAGAGTAGCCTAAATAATTTAGGGCTTCAGGATTGTCTGGATAAAGTGCCAGAATCTGTTTCATGATTTGTACACTGTCTTCAAAGCGATCCATTTTGTCTAATAAGACGCCTTTGCTAAACATTAATTTTTCTTGGTTGGGAAAGCGTTCCAGCCCTGCGTTAAAGGCCTTCAAGGCCTGAGGGTATTGGTGATTTTTTGCGTAGAGGGTGCCGAGTAATTCGTAAAGGTCTGGTTCATCTCTTTTATTATTTAAGGCATCACGGATCACCTTAATGGCTTGGTTTAACTGGTTTAGTTCACCGTAGGAAAAGGCCAAGCGAATGCGTGCATCTCGGTAATATTCAGACTTAGGCGGGACTTGTGAAAAGTATTCCACCGCCTTGGCGTGGTTATCGTTTTGGGCCTCTAATATTCCTAAATAATAATGTACCCGATCATTCTTGGGTTGGAGTTCTAATACCTGGGAAAACCTTCGGATGGCCTCCGGATAATTTTCCTTATCGTAATAAAGGAGCCCCACTCGTAATTTAATGGCCACATCGTTGGGGACGATATGTTCCAAGGTTAATAGTGCTGTTAATGCTTCATCGAACTTTTTTTGTTTGAGATAAATTTGGGCCAGGGTGGTCAAAGATTTTATATGATGAGAGTCCTCTTCTAAGGTGCGTTTCAATAGTTTTTCAGCTTGCGGGTATTCGGTTTCCTTTTCGGTATAGAGGGTGGCGAGGAAGAACAGGGTGTCGACGGCAATAGGATTTTTAACCAAATAATTTTTCAAGATGCTGCGGGCGGTGTCATAGTCCTTTTCCATGACATATTCCCGGGACTTCATGGTGTGGCATTCTTCCAGGTCAGGTTTTATTTCGATGCATCGATCATAAGCGGCAATGGCCTCGCGAGAGTTTTTCTTTACCGCCATGAGTTTGCCGCGAAGCAAGAATAGTTCGGGATCGCCTGGGGCAAGGGCCAAGGCCCGATCGGATTCCAAGGTGGCCTGTTCAAATTGGTCGGCTTCGGCCAGATGTCGGGATAATTCAGCATGCAGGTAGGGTGAATTTGGATCTTCGGTAACCGCCTTTCGCATGGCAGCTAGGGCCTGGGGGTCCCGACTTTGAAGTTTTTCTAGACGGGCATCAAGATAATGCAGAGCTGAATTCCCTTGCGGTTCGATATTGTTGGAACGAAACATTCGGTCTTGAGAGGCCTTTGCCGAGCTAGCCGGGGTAGTGGAACGATCGTGGAGACCGCAGCCCGAATTTAGCGCCACAGTAAAAAAAATTAGGGTCGGAATGAGACTTAATTTCAATTTCATAGGTAATTTTAACATACGCTCGAGTGACCAAAAAGGCTGTGTTTTTATGGTGAAATTAACCAAAAAAAATATTCTTGATTACCTTTTTCTCCCTTCAGAATGCAGGGCATTTGCCCCTTGAGTATTAGGCCGTGTTTTTGACAAAAAGCCGCGGTGGATTCGAGGACCTTTTGCCGGATCTCCTCATTTTTTACAATGCCTCCCTTCTCAATGGCCTCTCTTCCGGCCTCAAATTGGGGTTTGATCAAAAAAAGCCCTTCCCAGGGGCCTTGCAGGGCCTGGAGTAAGGGAGGGATTAAATAAGTCACCGATATGAACGATACGTCAACGGTGATCAATTGAACCGGTTCGGGGATGTCTTTTGCTACCAAATTGCGAACATTAAAATTCTCATGACAATATACACGGGAATCCTGTCGCAAGCGGAAATCCATTTGATTGGTCCCGGAATCAAAGGCGTAGACCCGACGAGCGCCGTTTTGCAGCAAACAGTCGGTAAAGCCTCCGGTGGAAGCGCCGATATCGAGACAGACCCACCCCTGAGGATTGATCTGAAAATGGTCCAATGCACCGGATAATTTGACTCCCCCTCGGCCTACGTAAGGGTGGTCCTTTCCTTTGATTCGAATTTTAATGGCTTTTGGCGCAAAGCGCTGAGAAGGTTTGTCGACACGCTGTTCATTGACGATGACCAGGCCAGCCATCACCAGGGCCTGGGCACGTTCTCGAGAAATCGCCAAACCTTGCGCCAATAAAATTTGGTCAATACGTTGCTTTGGATCAGAGGTCATGGTCAGAGATATGATAGTTCTGTTTTAAGCCGATTTGCTGTGGCTCAGTTTTTCTTGG
This sequence comes from Deltaproteobacteria bacterium, assembly GCA_021772695.1. Classification (GTDB taxonomy): domain Bacteria; phylum UBA10199; class UBA10199; order DSSB01; family DSSB01; genus JAJFLL01. The sequence continues at coordinate 7,421 of JAJFLL010000335.1, read as the reverse complement.
GCCCGTAGGAACAGGTCTTCAGTTGTTTCCCAATCTATGCATTTGTCGGTAACCGAAACCCCATAACGTAGTTGGCTTAAGTCTTGGGGAATATCTTGGCTACCTTCGTGGATATTACTTTCAACCATCATTCCACAAATGGCTCGGTTGCCCGCAATGACTTGTTCTAATACGTCTTCGAATACTTTGGGTTGATTATGATGATTTTTTTTAGAATTGCCGTGGGAACAATCCACCAATATTTTTTCTCGGAGTTCAGACCCAGCTAAGGCCTGTTGACATTCGGCTATAGACTCGGGATCGCAATTGGGATCTTTGCCGCCCCTAAGCACAACATGGCTATAGGCGTTTCCCTTGGTTTTATAAACCGAAATGCGGCCCTCAGAATCGAGTCCCAGAAAATGATGTGCCGTTAAGGAACTCTTCATGGCGTTTAATGCGACCTGGATATTGCCGTCGGTGCCGTTTTTAAAACCTACAGGCGTACTGAGGCCACTGGCCATTTCTCGGTGAGTTTGTGACTCAGTGGTTCTGGCACCGATGGCGGTCCAGCTGATTAGATCGGAAATGTATTGCGGTACGATGGGGTCTAAAGCCTCGGTGGCAGTAGGTAAACCCATTTCGGCCAATTGAATCAATAGTTGGCGCGCAATTTTAATGCCTCTTTCAAGGTGAAAACTATCATCCATATCGGGGTCATTGATCAGACCCTTCCAGCCCACGGTGGTACGGGGTTTCTCAAAGTAGACTCGCATGACTAAAAGAAAATGTTCGGCAACCCGTTCGGACAAGTCCTTTAACCTATGGGCGTAGTCCAATGCCGCATCGATATCGTGAATGCTGCAAGGACCCACCACTACAAATAGACGGTCATCGCGGCCGTCTAAAATATCTTCGATGGCTTGTCGCCCCGAAGTTACGACCTCATAGGCCTTGTCACTGGCTGGAATTTCGATCCGGATTTTGCCGGGGGTTATGAGTGGGGTATGCCCCTCAACATTTAAATTAGTCAATCGGTTGGAATCCATAATGATTGTATTTAGCTCGAAATTAAGTTGAAGCCCCAGAATTAATTCCTGGGGCCCATAAAGTTCTATTGGGGACCTCTTGGACCCCAAAATGCATATTCTAAGTCTATTTTATGGAGGTTTTTGTCCAAAAAGCCACATCTTCTTTGAAATCATAGTGATTTTTTTTAAAAATCACCTTTTCCAAGCGACTTTTTGGTAACCGGCATCCGATAAATCCAATAAGTGAGTTCAGACGTAATTTTAAGCAGGGTCCTTGACAGAAGCTTCGAAAGGCCTAATTAGGGTGGTGAGGAGTTATGAAAATGATCGGACCGGAAGAAAAGACCATCGTAGAACCTATTGCAGCCAGCGAAAATTTAAATTCGAATGACATCTTGACCGAAGAGGAATTCAAGAATTTGGCCCATATGCCTCTCTTGATCCTCTTCTACCTAACCTTGCAAAAACAGGTTTCAGCAACGCCGGTTACCGCCCTAGAATTAGCCGCCTATTTAGGCATCGAAGTACAGGTGGCCGAAGGCTTGCTTAGCTTTCTTGAGGCAGAGGGCATGGTTCGGGCCTTTCGTGATGATTTGCCGGCCTACTCTCTAGCTCAAGAATTGAGTGATATTTCCGCAAAACAAATGATGGAAATGGTCGCCGAATTGCGAAATTTGTTCAAACAATACGATCAGTCGCCACCGATTTTCAAAGCCCGGGGCGGCAATGAAAAGTATCGCAAGATATATAGTGAATTGGCCTCAGAAATTCTGCAGCTTTTTGGTGAAGATTCGGCCAATGATTTGCCCGTCTAATTAAATCAATTCTAACTCGATAAGATGTTCTCCAGGCGTTTGATGACCCGGTCTTTTCCGAGTACCGCGATGACATCGTAGATTCCTGGACTAATCATGGTGCCGGTAAGCGCGGCCCGGAGCGGCTGAGCAATCTGACCCAATTTAAGACCGTGGGTATCGCCGAATTCATTCAAGGCGGTTTCTACGGATTTTAAATCGAAGGCCGCTAAACCGCGAAATAATTCTAAGGCCTTTTTAAGGACATCTCGATAACCCTCTTTAAAACATTTCTTTTTGGTTTTTTCATCGACGGTCACGGTTTCTTGAAAATAAAAATCCGCCATTTGCGCAAGCTCAATGAGCGTCTTGACCTTTTCTTGGCAGGAGGCAAGGGCAGCCGCTGCGTATTCGGTATCAGAGATGTCTAAGCCACGAGCGAGAAGGAAGGGTTGGGTAGCTTCTAGTAATCTGACGGGACTGGATTGACGAATCCAAATGCCGTTTAACCAGAGTAATTTTTCAGGGTTAAAAATGGCTGCAGAAACGCCTACCTTGGATATATCAAAGTGTTTTATTAAATCTTCTTTGGAAAAAATTTCCTGATCACCATGAGACCAACCTAGTCGTACCAAGTAATTGATCATGGCCTCGGGGAGGTAGCCTTCATCACGATAAGCCATGACACTGACGGCTCCGTGTCGTTTACTCAATCGCTTTTTGTCAGAGCCCAAGATCATGGGAACGTGGGCAAAGGTAGGGATCGGATAATCAAAGGCTTGGTAGAGTTGAATTTGTCGCGGGGTATTGTTGATATGATCGTCGCCACGAATCACATGGGTGATATTCATGCTTAAGTCATCGATCACTACTACGAAATTATAGGTGGGCGTGCCGTCGGTGCGAGCGATGACCAGGTCATCTAATTCTTGATTTTCAAACTCGATTGTTCCCTTGATGAGATCCTCAAAAATGGTTTTCCCGGCCTCGGGCGAATGAAAACGGATACAGTGGGGACGGGGATCGCTTGCACTTTGCTGCGGATCTAGTTTGCGACAGGTGCCGTCGTATTTCGGTTTTCGTCCTTCGCGCATGGCCAAATCCCGTTTTTCCTGAATGGTTTCGGGGGTGCAAAAACAACGGTAGGCTTTGCCTTGACTCAGTAAGCGTTCCAAATGCTCGCGGTATAATTCCATTCTCTCGGTTTGGAAAAAGGGACCTTCCCCATATTCCAATCCCAACCACTCCATGCTCGCTAGGATGGCCGCCACGTGTTCTTGGGTGCTGCGTTCCCGGTCGGTATCTTCGATACGGAGTAGGAATTTGCCACCGGACTTTTTGGCCATCAGGTAGTTGTAAAGGGCGGTACGGGCGCCGCCAATGTGAAGGTGTCCGGTGGGGGATGGGGCAAATCGGTATCGGTTCATAGGGGCTCTCTATGCAAAAATTTCATTTTTTACGAATCTTTCCAAAACATTATTAAAAATAATCAATAATTACAATTACTTAAAGTTGGCACAGCCTTTGCTAATATAGTGGGTAGAGGTTAAGAAGTATGGGAAATCCGTTTGCCCAAGGGCTGGACTCCGTCAGGAGTCTCATCAACACCATTGTCATGGAAGTTAACTCACCACAGGTTGAGTCGAATTCTGCTTCGGCAGAACCCAAGGTAGCTGCGAAAGATCATCGGAAGTATTTTGCAGCCAAGCATGAACAGTTGCAAGCTACTCTTCGACCAGAGAAACACCTGAATCGTGAAATCAAGGCCCAGTCGGCTTTTTTTGACCGAGAGTTTTGGGAACAGGTAGGTGGCTTGCCCAAATATATCGGTCGCCTGGGCGATGCCTTGCAAACGACCCACGAACTTTTCATCGAACACGATATATACCGATATGCTCTCCTAGGTGTGGTAATTTTGGCCGGCCTCAATCATGACGATGCTTCGAAGTCACTTCCAGAAAAGGTCACGTCGCAACTGCGCAGTTACGATTCGGAATTCCGTGGATTCGGGCAAAAGGTGAGCGGTAAGATCGAGAATTGCACTAAGGGATACTGGGATAGTCTTTTTGATTCTGGTGATGAGGTTGACGATAACTCAGAGGGTATTTTTTCCTTTCGAAAAAAGAAATCACCTGAATGGATCCTGAATAAAAAAATTAGGCTTAACGATTCCCAATATCGGGTGAAGGTATCTACCGAAGGAGTTATAAAGGTCAATGACCGTACTTGGCATCTAAAGGATGCCGATAAATCGCGAAATGCCGATATCACCGTCTCAGCCATTGAGTTCGATCCGCAGCTGGGGTTGCATTTCAAGGTCAAGGGGCAAGTATTGTTGTTTAGCAAAGAAGTTTCAAAGGATCTCAGTCTGGAACAAACTGCTGCACTCCTAAGCCAACTGGCTACGGCCGAGCGAGATCCCACCCCCCAAGAGATTCGAGCAGCCGGAGTGGAATTGGTGCCCGGTCAAAAACATACCTAAGTTCAGAAAATTTATTCCGGCTCTTCCCCTGGGGGTCTTCCTGGAGGCATACCCCTACTTTCAGGTGCGATATGGGGTCTAGATTCCCGATGGCGATTTTTAAATTTTCGACGATCACCTTTGCGGCTCCCTTTGGGACCTCGTTCTAAAAATGCGGCCAAAGCCTCACGGTCTTTTTGATTTAATGTAGACGCTAATTGAATGACTGCCTCGGTCAATTGACCTTTCATGTTCCCTTGCAATTGATGCAATTGATCCATGGATTTTCGGTATGCCTCGGCGTTAAATTGTGGGGCCGTCAATATTTCTATGGAATTTTTTCGTTCTTGGCGAATAGCGCTGCGGTTTTGTTTCGATTGGTGACGGATATAAGATAAAGCTTCTTTAAAAACTTTTCTTTGCTCCGGTGAGACCCGTTCTAGAATTCCTTTGTGGGCTCGGTCGTGATGTCGGTCACGGGAACAGCCTTTATAGCTATACCCAATGATCAATCCGATTAATAAAAGATTGAGTGCTAAGGATAGGAATACAATTAATTGGAGCTTTCGTCCCATAACAGGACCTCCTCATCATATAATAAACTGGCCCATTCGGTGCCAGGGTTAGAAGTGTCAACTTGATCGGAGGTCAAAAACCCCGTGAGGATACCGGCAATCAAGCAGCCCATAAGGGCCAATGCGGGAATCGGTTGTTTGAGTTTTTGCAACCATTGGGAAAGAAATTCTATGGTTCGTGATTGGTTTTGATTTTGCGGAGTTCGTCTAGCCTGGGAAACGATTTGATCAATCCAATCTCGCACTGGGGCAGATGTGGCGTCGGAGCGCAGTAGATTTTCTAAGGATTGTGCTTCTGTCAAAAGAGATTGCAATTCACTAGATTCAGCTAGGGCCGACCGGGCTTGTTTTTGCAGGGAGATCGGCCATTGCTTCAGGTCGGTGCCATAACAATCAAGATATTTTTGAAACTTTTTCGCTTTCATGATTTTTTCACCAGAACATCAAGTTCGTTTAATTTTCTTAATCTCTGCTTGGCCCTCACTAGTAGGGATTGTAAAGCCTTGAGGTGGATTCCCATGACCTGTGCAGCTTCTTCATTGCTCAAACCTTGATAAAAACAGAGTTCCAAGGCGGTCTGTTGGTTTTGCGGTAAAGAATTGATTTGATGTCGTACTCTAGTTTGCCTTTTGGTTTCGTCGATTTGAATATCAGCATTGGGTAGAACAACCACATCTGGCATGGTTTCAGGATGTTGTTCTCGTTTCTTTTTTTTGAAATCAAGACACAGATTAACGACCACTCGGTAAAACCAAGTGGTAAAACGAGTTTGACGATTTGCATCCCAGTGCCAGGGGTTTTGCCAAAATTTTAAAAATGCGGTTTGAACCATGTCTTGTGCCTCTTGTGGGTCGTTTAAGAACCGATTGGCCAAGCCAAAAAAGCGATTTCCATGCCGATTAACCAAGGTTGCAAAGGAACGCTGGTCCCCCTGTTGGACTTGCGCAGCCAATAATTCGTCGCTGGGAAGGAAGGGTTCTGTGGCCATGGTGTCCATGTTTGATTGAGTACATAGCAACACGGCCACAGAGCCCATGAGAATTCCAGCTTAAGAGTTGGGTTGGGGGCTACGTTGACGGCGGTGTTGCCGGAATTCATCGGAGCTTAACACTCCATCTTGATTGGAGTCCAATTTGTTAAATTTTTCCTCGGCTTTAACCGTGACCTCTTCTTTAGTTATGACACCATTACCGTCGGTGTCTTGCCGGGTAAAGCGCACTTGGGCCTTTTCCATAAATTCCGATTTCGAGACGACGCCGTCGCCGTCTTTGTCGGCTTTAGGGCCCCTTGCTAAGGCCGGTGTTGAAAGGGTCAATCCCAAGGTGCCTAATATGGCCAAGGTGGATAGGGTTTTTTGGATATTCGTTTTCTTCATTTTTCTCTCCTGGTTAGGGGTAACGTTTGTATTCTAAAGGGTGATACGAGCCAACATAGGAAATACCTTCGAAGAATTTAGCGGAAACGGGATATCTCATTGAAATATTGAAGGAATTAACTTTATCGCCGGAAGGGAATTTACCGAATGATAACCCCAGCGTACCCCACCACCGCGGTGTAATCTCCGGTGACGTCACCGCTGGTGGCGTGTTGGACTAAATGGCCAGTTTTGGCCCCCAGAGCCTGAGCCGCAAATAACATGCATGTTGTCGGAATAATCCCGCACATGCTGATGCCTTCTTCATGCACCACCTGGTAAAGTCCTTCGGGATCCAATTGCAAGAGCGGTTCTAGGGCCAATTGATCTTTTTGCATGGTCGCTTCTTGGGATTCGTAATGGTTCATATCGCTAGACGCCAAGATTAAAGGTGCTTCCTCAAGTTCTTGGATCAAACGAGCTATGGACTGGCCCAGACGACGACACTGGGCCAATGAGAAATGGGATAAACAAAGGGGTACGATCTCAATGTCGGGACGTAAAACTTGTAGAAGTGGTAATTGAACTTCTAAAGAATGTTCCCGAGCATGTGCTTGGGAATCCACCTCTAGATGACCGTCTATTTCCATTAGGCGGCGGGCCATTTTCGATGCGATGGGAATATTCCCCAAGGGTGTGGTCCATTGGCCACTATCGTTGATGGCCGCCCAGGCGCCTTCCCCGGTGTGATTGGGACCGATCACCAAAATTTGTCGTGGAATATTTATTTGGGCCAAGGTGTTACCGGCGATAACTCCGCTGTAGAGATAGCCCGCGTGTGGACATAATACCCCTACCGCCGATACTTTTTTTGTTGGATCGATAGGTGAAACCCAAGGTTCGATTTCGCTTCTTAGGGTTTTTGGGTCGGAAGTGTAAAAACGACCTGCTACCGCCGGTGTTCGATTCATATATTGAAGTGTAACTAAGAAAGGTAAGAAGAGTCAAAGTCGGGAAAGAAGGGGATGCGAGGGCCCCGAACCAGAGGAATCCACAGGGGCCCTCGCACCATGGTAGGAATGATCATTTAGGTATGTGTCAAATACCGTCGGGCACCCCATCCTAGTAATGTAAGTCCGATTAGGAGGGCCCAGGCCGAACCCATGGCAGCGGGATTGGAGCTGCTCAAAGAGCAACCGGTTCCGCTACCTTCTATGCCATTTATGG
>JAJFLL010000334.1 GCA_021772695.1 Deltaproteobacteria bacterium | reverse complement strand
CGTTTTGGATCCGAGCCAGAGATCATTCGGTAGCTTATCCTCGATTAGCCATCATCATCTCGAAAAAAATCGTACCTCTTGCTGTCACTCGCAATTTTTTGAAACGTTTGGTTCGTGAAACTTTCCGCCAACACAGTTCGGATTTGCCGCCTTGGGATTTTCTTTTGTACTGGTCCGGTGGGGTCCCTAGACCCAAAGGCACCACGGTGGCTTTGGAATTGAACCGAGCCTGGGGCAGCCTAGAAGATTAAGGCTAAATTTTTGTTTGATCTCCAGGGTTTCCCATATATGGGTGGGCCGAAAGGAGCGTTATTCTGCGCTGGTTTGTCAAAATTTCCATTCGGTTCTATCAAAAGTGGATTTCTCCATGGTTTGGACCGAAATGTCGATTTTATCCCAGTTGCTCTCAGTATGCTCTGGAATGTTTTGAAAGATTTGGTTTTTTTAAGGCCACACTGAAATTTTTCCGGCGTTTGTTTAAATGCCATCCCTTCCATCCCGGGGGTTACGATCCGGTCGAGCCCCAATGTGAGAGTCAGGTTTATGGATAAACGCACTGTATTGGCCATCGTATTGAGTGCAGTCATTTTGATTGGGTACTACGGATTTTTTTATAAACCCCCTGTGCCTCAGCCTGCAAATGTGGCCACTCCAACTACCCCATCCACCGATGCCACAGAAACTACCCCGCAAGCGGCCGCTGCCTCTCCAACGGATCCTGAAACTTTGCCTATAAGTCCCGAAGGTAGCCCACCGCCTCCCGTTCAGGTCAGTGACATCAATACACCATTGGTGCAGGCCAAGATTATCAGCAAGGGCGGATTCCCATATCAATGGTGGTTGCAGAAATTTTTTCAACAAGCCGATGATCAGGGTGATCACATTGATCTGCTCAAGGGCAGTGAAGCCAACCCGGCATTAGGATTATTGTTGTTTCCCGGAAAGTCCGCTTATTTTCCTCATCTAAGCTTAGGTGCGACGGGTTCCGATACGGTGGAGTACTCCGGCCGCTTGGGCGAGTTGGCCTTGGTGCAAAGCCTTAAGTTGGGGCAGCCACCTTATTCCGTTGAGGTTACCCTTAAAATAAAAAATATGGGGAGTGGGGGCCTCGAAATTGCGCCGGGGATTCGCATGGGGATGCCACAGGTTCCTGGGGCCGAAAAAAAGAAAGGTGGCTTCCTCGGAGCCGGCAGTGCCTCGCCTCTAATTACGCCGCTATACCGCATGGAAAATTCCGTGGAGCGGCAAAATAAATATGACAAATTGGGAGTGCACCAAGAACAAGTGGGTGAAATTTCTTGGGTGGGTTTAGAAGACCAATACTTTCTCCGTGCCATCCTGGCCCGATCGGTAACGGCCCAGAATCGAGTCGTGTACGGTCGAAAGGGTGATTATGTTTACTCCGACTTCCAATACCCCACGGCAAATTTGGCAGCGGGTGCCGAACGTGAGTTTCAATTCACCCTGTACCTGGGTCCAAAAGACCCCACCTATCTCAAGCCCTTTGCGGGAGCCAATCTTGATAGCGCCATCGATTACGGCATCTTTGGGTTCGTGGCTCGCCCCCTCTTATGGTTGATGAAGTTTTTTCACAGCTTCCTCAAAAATTGGGGGCTGGCCATTATTTTACTGACCATTGCCATCAAATTGGCCCTCCATCCCCTGACCAAAAAATCCATGGCCTCCATGAAGGGCATGCAGGAGCTACAACCTCAGCTCAAGGCCATGCGGGAAAAATATAAAGACGACAAGGAACGTCTCAACGCAGAGACCATCGCTTTGTTTCGCCGCCATAAGGTGAATCCTGCGGGGGGTTGTCTCCCCATGTTATTGCAGATGCCCATCTACATCGCTTTGTATAAAGTTTTGTACAATGCGACCGAGTTGTACCATGCTCCCTTCTTTGCCTTCTATCGGGACCTCTCGGCACCTGATCCTTATTATATACTCCCCATTCTGACGGGCATTGCCATGTTGGCCCAACAAAAGATGACTCCCAGTGCGGGTGACCCTACCCAGGCCAAGATGATGATGATCATGCCATTGATGTTTGGGGTCTTCATGATCTTCCTGCCCTTAGGTCTTGTCCTCTATATATTCGTCAATGCCTTGATGACGGTGATCCAGCAGTACATGCTGCAAAAAAACATCCATATCATCGACTTGTTTCGGGGTAAGGGTCGAGCTGCCAGCACTTAGGCCTTAAGCCTAAGACCTATTGCCTTGGACACCCCCTTTCCATTAGGAATGCCGCCCTATGGCCTCCAAGTATTTTTCAGATGACACCATCGTCGCCATTGCCACCCCGCCCGGGGAAGGGGGAATCGGGATCTTGCGAATTAGCGGTCCCGAAGCTTTGGCTGCCTTGCAGCGAATTTACCAAGGTAAGTTGCCGGTGAAACAATGGCAGAGCCACCGTCTCTACCTAAGCCACTGGGTGGACCCATGCACCGAAGAACCCATCGACCAAGGTTTGTCCGTATGGATGCGAGGCCCCCATTCCTTTACCGGAGAGGACGTGGTGGAGTTACACGCCCATGGAGGTCCGCTGATTTTAAACCGCTTACTCAATGTGCTGGTGCAAGGAGGATTGCGGGTGGCCCAGCCCGGAGAATTTACCCGGCGGGCCTTTCTCAATAATCGGATGGATCTTTTGCAGGCGGAAGCAGTGGGCGAAATGATCCAGGCCAAATCGGATCGGGCTTTGGCCAATGCCCAACGCCAATTGTCCGGTCGGCTTTCCGAAGCGGTGACCCAACTGAAAGAGCGCCTGATCGGCCTATTGGCCCGGGTGGAAGCGGCCATCGATTTTCCCGATGAAGACATCGAGATCCTTTCCGGAGCCAAGACCCTAATAGAGGTCGAGGCCCTGGCCGATACCCTGAAACAATGGGAAGGCCGGTTTACGGTGGGGCGCCTGATACGAGAAGGGGTTTGCCTAGCCTTGGTGGGCCGACCCAATGTGGGAAAGTCCAGCTTGCTCAACGCCTGGGTCGGTGAGAGTCGAGCCATCGTGCATGCGACGCCGGGTACCACTCGGGATGTGGTGGAGGCCACCGTGGATTTGGGCGGAGTCCATTGCCAGCTGATGGACACGGCGGGGATTCGTAGTGGTTCCGATGCAGTGGAGCAAGAAGGCATCACCCGATCCAAGCAGTGGTTGCAACGGGCCCATTGGACCTTATGGGTGGTGGACCTGAATGAACCCTGGGACGCCGACGATGAAGCCATCGCACAAGAATTGGTGGGGCCCACGCTCCTGGTGGGAAATAAAGTCGATCTGCCTCAGCGAAAATTTCATCCGCCTGCCGAGCTTTTTTCCCGGATCCCCCACCTCCAGACTCAGTGGTGTGAGGTTTCCGCCAAGACGGGAGCAGGATTACCGGACCTGCAAGATCGTTTGATTCAATTATTGGGACTCCATGGCTTGCAGGAGCATTCCGAGGCCTATCTCAATAATGGTCGGCACCGCCATGCCCTCCAGGGCGCAGGCCAAGCCATGGAACGGGCACGCCAGGCCTTACAACCGGGCATGCCTCTGGAATGTGTTGCCGCCGATCTCAAAGAAGCCACCGGTTATTTGGAAGCACTTCTTGGGGAAGTCAGCCCAGAGGTGGTTCTCGATAAGATCTTTGCGGAATTCTGTTTAGGCAAATAGCCCCTTTCCCCTCCGGTAACCCTAGGATATATTTAAGAGAAGAGGACCCCGTTTAAGGAAATTCGGACATGACACGATTTAGCTACCGGTGGGCTTGTGGCCGTATCTTGTTTTTGGCCCTGCTGTGGTTTCTCCCCTGGAACCTGGGATGGGCCCAATTAGACGGCACAACTACTTCAGAACCGGAATCCATGCCCAGTTTGGAAAGTTACTGGCAACCCGCAGAACCCATTGAACTCAAATTGAATGTGCCGGCTACCCGCCTCGACCTATATATTAAGAACCAACTGATTCGCAGTTTTCAAGTGGCCATCGGGACCCCACGCTATCCCACGCCGCATCGGGACTATAAAATATCCATGATAATATGGAATCCATGGTGGATTCCCCCCGATAGCGAATGGGCCCAAGATGCCGAAAAAACCCCTCCAGGTCCCGGAAATCCACTGGGAGTGGTTAAATTAATCATGGAGGACGGGATCCGCATCCATGGCACCAACGCGCCTCGCTCCATCGGGCGGGCAAGCTCTCATGCCTGCCTGCGCATGCATAATGAAGAGGCCCGCGAATTGGCCTGGGAAATCCAAAAGAGGTATTCAGAAAAAATCGATGCTGCCCTCCTCGATAAGTATCGAAGAAATCGGCGGCATCCCTATTATGTCAAGCTTTTGGGGGAGGTTCCTGTTTCCTTGGCCTACCAACAGGTGGAACGAAAAGGGGATCGACTCCTACTCCACCCCAACCCCTATGGCCGTCCGGGATTTGAGACCCAATTGACTGAGGCCCTCATGGATCATCCCGAAGTCCTTATTGATAAGGCCTTGATTAAAAAGCTCAATAAGCTGCGTCGGGGCAAGACCACGGAAACCAGCATCGAAGATTTGGTGCAATGGAGCTCTCCCTTGGCCTCCCGGCTGCCTCCCTCGCCACGAGGCACCGGTGGTCCGCTAAATTCCCATGCTGACAAGGCCTTAATGGCCCAACCCTAAGGAAAAGATCTGTACATTAAAGCTCAAATGAAAAGGACCCCTTTGAGGTCTTTGGTTTTGACCAAAGAACGAATCACGACCGAGACGGTAGGGATGAAGCACCAATGTTTTATGACGCAAAAACGCAACTCCTACCGGCTTTATCCACAGGACGGGATAAATGTGGATAAGATACTCACTACCAATTCATAGAGATATGGTAAAACCCCTATGAATATTGATTAAATTGGTGCGTCATAAATTATCAAAAATTTAAATGGACCCCACCGTTTTTGGGAGAAAAAATTCCTTTTTATTTATGACGCACTTTTATTAAAAACGTAGGCGTCGCAGACATGCACCACAAGAGGAGTCCTGGCTTAAATAGTTAATATAAGGCCTCAAGGAACTTGTTCGCGGCTTTCCCAACGGGCTCCCTATGGCGAAAACAACGAGCATTTTGCACAAAATAATGAACAATAAACCACACCTTTTCCTTAGTGGCGATGAGTTTTTCTTGGTAAGCTAGGTCGAATTGAGGAATAAATGCCTCGTCTAGGGCATTCTAGGAAGCCGCGAAGGCCCTTTGACTCGAGCTGCTTTTCTGAGGTAGAAGCCTCCCTTTCCTGGGGTCCAATGGTCTCTGGGATATGGGTGAAAAAATACCCACCTATAAGTTTCACGTGAAACCCCATGCTGACTCATGATCACATCTATGATGTCTTAATCGTGGGCGCAGGCCACGCCGGCTGTGAAGCCGCTTTGGCCTCTGCTCGGATGGGGGCCTCCACCCTCTTGCTCACTTCCAACTTAGACAACATTGCCCATATGAGTTGCAATCCGGCGGTAGGTGGGCTGGGCAAGGGTCATATCGTGAAAGAGATCGATGCCTTGGGCGGGGAGATGGGAAAGAACATCGATGCCACCGGGATTCAATTTCGCACCCTAAACACAAAAAAAGGTCCTGCGGTGCGGGCGAGCCGCGCCCAGGCCGATAAGCTGCGGTATAAGCAGCGGATGAAATGGGTCCTGGAAAACACCCCCAATTTGACTATCAAACAGGCCTTTGCGGATAGTCTGGGGGTGAGTCATGGTAAGGTTACCGGCGTACTAGCCTCCATTGGAATCTTCTTCCCTGCCAAAAAGGTGATCTTGACCACAGGAACCTTTCTCAATGGCCTGGCCCATATCGGCGAAAATAATTTTGGTTGTGGCCGTGCCGGTGATGCGCCAGCCCTCAAACTATCAGGAAGTCTGAGTCAATTGGGTTTTGAGGTAGGTCGCCTGAAAACGGGCACCTGCCCGCGGGTCGATGGGCGCTCTATTGATTACTCTGGATTAGAGGCCCAGCCAGGTGAAGAGCCGCCCCGTAAGTTTAGTTTTTCTGATAATCGCATCGAATTGCCCCAGGTGGTTTGCCACATTACCTATACCGGGAAGGACACCCATGATGTCATTCGCGCTGGGATTCATCGTTCCCCTATGTTCTCCGGTCAAATCAAAGGTACCGGACCCCGATACTGTCCCTCTATTGAAGATAAGGTGGTGCGATTTCCTGATAAAGAACGCCATCAATTGTTTTTGGAGCCGGAAGGCCTGGATACCCAGGAGGTTTATGTCAACGGCCTGTCCACCTCACTGCCCATCGATATCCAATTGGCCTTGCTCAAGACCATTCCCGGAATGGAACGAGCCGAGATGATGCGGGCCGGTTATGCCATCGAATATGATTATGTGCCTCCCACTCAACTACTACCGTGGCTGGAAACCAAAAAGGTGCAAGGTCTCTTTCATGCCGGGCAAATCAACGGCACCTCTGGATATGAAGAGGCGGCAGGGCAGGGCATGATGGCGGGAATCAATGCAGTCCTAACCCTTCGGGGGGAGCCACCTTTGGTATTAAGCCGAGCCCAAGCCTATATTGGAGTTCTAATCGACGATTTAGTCACGCAAGGCACTTCGGGAGAACCCTACCGCATGTTTACCTCTCGAGCCGAATACCGCCTCCATTTAAGAGAAGACAATGCCGATTTACGGCTTCGAGACATCGGTCGAAAACTAGATTTGGTAGGCGATATGGATTACCAACGTTTTCAAGATAAACAGCAGGCCATTGGCAAACTGCAAAACTTTCTACAACAACGGCGCATGGGGCCAGAGATGAACCCAGGCTTGGCCGAGCTGGGAACGGCCCCCATCGAGCAGCTCACCGACTGGGCTACCTTGTTAAAACGTCCGGAATTAAACCTCGAGGCTCTAAAATCCTTAGACCCCGCATTCTCTACCCATTTTGGCGAGTGTTCCAGGGAGGTACTGGAGCAAGTGGAAATTCAGATCAAATACGCCGGTTACCTCAAACGTCAAGATGAAGAAATAAAAAGGATGGAGCGGGCTCAGGGCCAAAGTATTCCTATGGATTTTTCTTACCAGGGCATTCCCGGACTCTCTACAGAAGTGATCGAAAAATTAGACCGGATCCGCCCCCAAACCCTGGCTCAGGCGGGACGCATCTCGGGGATCACCCCCGCGGCCCTTTCTGTCCTGGCCTTGCATTTGAAAAAACGAAACTACTCCGAGGCCGTGGGACAATGAACCCCACCCTGAAGTCTCCAGGAGACAATATTCCCCTGGAGAACCTGCCCCACAATGTTTCACGTGAAACAAAAAATCAGTTTCAAAAATTTATCGACCTAGTTTTTTTGTGGCAGGGGAAAATAAACCTCACTGGAGCCAAGAGTCCTCAGGAATATTGTCGCCACCACTTGATAGATTGTAGTCAAGCCCTACAGGTCTTGCCGGATTTTGATTATTGTATCGATGTGGGTGCCGGTTCTGGACTTCCAGGAATTGTCTGGGCCTTGCTGAAACCCAAAAAGGAATTTCTACTAGTGGAATCTTTGCAGAAGCGGGCAAGTTTTCTAAATAGGGTGCAGTCCCAATTGGGTATGAAAAACGTTCAGGTGTTTCCGGGACGTTTTGAGAAATATGTCCCGGCTGCAGCAGGCATACCTCAAACTACCATAATGGTTTCACGTGGAACCTCTGCACCCCAAAATTTACTAAAGCTAATCCTTTTAAGTCCTATCCAATTTTCTGCTTGGTATGTCTTTGCCACGGAACGTACCCAGGAAGAATTTTTGACCCTGGGTCGGAAATCTGATATGCAAATCTCATCGCGAAAATATTTTCGTGACCTGGAGGAAAAACAGCCGAGCGGAATTTTAATGGAAATATTCCCCCGTCATCTCAGGTAGTCAAAATAAAATAATTGCCATACGCTGCCTTGGGTGTATGGTTTTTATTGCCACCCATAGGCTTAGGTGTGCTAGAGGTGGCTGGAAGATTGGGAGGACACATGAAGGTATTGGCACTAGTCAATCAAAAGGGGGGTGTGGGCAAGACCACTACCGCCGTAAACCTGGCTTCTTGCTTGGCAGCCGCAGAAAAGCGCTGCCTCCTGATTGATCTTGATCCCCAAGGTAATGCCACCAGCGGTCTCGGCTTTGCCAAACACGATCTCACCAGCAGTATTTACGATGTTATGGTCAATGAGGCGACCTTGGAGTCGGTCATCATTGAAACCGACATGCCCTTTCTCGACCTCGCCCCATCCAATACCCAATTGGTAGGTGCCGAACTCGAATTGGTTTCAGCATTCTCTCGGGAAAACAAACTCGCCAATGCCATCAAGAAGATGAACGGCCCTTATGAGTACATCATGATCGACTGCCCGCCTTCACTAAATCTATTGACCATCAATGCCTTGACTGCTTCCAACGGTGTGGTCGTCCCGGTGCAGTGTGAATATTATGCCATGGAAGGGCTGAGCGAGCTCATGAAGACCATTCAATTGGTACAAAATCATCTTAATCCAGATTTGAAAGTGGAAGGCATTTTGCTCACCATGTTTGATGGCCGTAATAACCTGGCCCGTCAGGTATCTGGCGAGGTGCGCAATTACTTTGGAGAAAAGGTTTACAATACGGTGATCCCACGAAACGTCAAACTCAGCGAATGCCCCAGTCACGGGCGTTCTATTATTATGTACGATATTCAGTCCAAAGGTGCCCAAAGCTATTTAGATATGACGCAGGAATTAATCGTCAAGGCAAGGTCTGAGCATTATAACGAACAAAAGGCCTCGGACAAGGCTCAGATAACCTATAACGCCTAAAGGTTTACACTCACGGTGTGGCCCTTGGCCCCCCGGAGTCAACAAAGGAGAATCCCATGCAGACCGGTCGTGCCCTTGGAAAAGGATTGGCCTCATTGATACCCGCCGCGGGTGAAAAAATCGCACCCCGACCCTCTGAAGCCTATTTTGAGTGTCCGGTGGACGACATCTTGCCGTCTCGAGAACAACCGAGAAAACTATTTAATAAGGAAAGTCTTGAAGAGTTAGCCGCTTCTATTCAAGAGCAAGGCATCATTCAGCCCCTGATTGTGCGTCGCGTCGAGGGTGGAAAATATGAGTTGATCGCCGGTGAAAGGCGCCTCAAAGCGGCAAAACTAGCCGGTTTGCAGCGGGTGCCCGTAGTGGTCAATCAAGCGGTCCCCGAACGGGTCTTTGAACTGGCCCTCATCGAAAATATTCAGCGGGAAGACCTCAATCCCATCGAAGAGGCACTGGCCTATCGGGAACTTCAAGAAAAATCCGGATTGACTCACGAGGAAATCGCCACCCGAGTGGGTAAGGACCGCACCAGTGTCAGCAATAGCTTGCGGTTGCTAGGTCTGCCTGAAGAAATTCGCGGAGATGTGATCGAGGGCCGCATCAGCATGGGCCATGCCCGGGCCCTCTTGGCCTTAGAGGACGATGCTGAAAAAATTCGCTTGAAAAAGCGAATCCTTCAGGAGGGTTTGTCCGTTCGAGAGGTTGAGACGCAAATTCGTGGAGTCCGTACTGGCATTAAAGTGCAACACCGCACTCAGGCCATTTCCTTAGATCCCCAAACCAAATTCATCGAACAAGAAATGATGAAAATTTTGGGGACCAAGGTAAAGATCAAGGCCAGGGGAACTAAAGGCCAGGTGGTCATTGATTATTATAATCCTGAAGACTTAGACCGGATTTTTAATGCAGTGATCGGATAAAATTGCTTGGAGAGAAAAGCTCACTGGGAAGCCCCAAGACTGATGAGACCTTAATCTTGGGCAGATAATACTTCGAATCACGAAGTTTTTCAATGTAGTCTGTAGGACCGAATAGGAGGAATAGGCATGTTTGGAGAAAAAGAACGCAGTTTAAAATTGATCGAAGAAGGCGAAGCGCAAACTTTATTAGATTCCGACGCCCAATTCGAAGGGAAACTCACCTTTGAGGGCAAGGTACAAATCAACGGTAAATTTCGCGGAGAGATATTCTCTAGCGGAACCCTCATTATCGGTGAAGGTGCCGAGGTTGATGCCAAGATCGAAATCGATACGGCCATCATTCAAGGGAAAGTCAGTGGATTTATCCGGGCCAAATCTCGCATCGAGATGCATCCACCAGCCGTGGTCAAGGGAGACATTGCCTCGCCTGGATTGGTGATCAGCGAAGGGGCCATCTTTGAGGGATCCTGTAGCATGGGCCGGGACCAGGGCCAGGTGTATCCCTTCACGCAACGTCAAGAGGCTGAGGTAGCAGCCGATGAAGAAGTCCTAGAATCGGACTTCGGCCATGATGAAGAGCCTCGTCAGGAGAGCTTTGCTACGGAAGCGGAATTTTAATTTATAGCGATATCTTTCGGCGGGGGCCGTCTCCCACCCTAGCTGGGAGACGGGATCCATGCTTGAACTTAGAATTAGGTAACTCGAATGAGGCCAAATGGACCTGTTATGGGTCCTGTAAATAGGGACGGGGAATGGTGCCTAGCTTAGGCCAAGTTGTTTAAATATATACCCTTTCTTAATAAGCCTGGTGCGGGGACCGCCACTTCTTGACAAGGCCAACGCAGCGTGTTACCTGCGCTGCGGCTGGCGAGATCCCCTCGGGAATCTGCGGCTGCCTATCTAAATTCCTTAATATTTTCAATAGGTTATCATAATCCGTGATCGACCTGATTCCCAATCCGGTCCATTTGGCCCTCCAAATGGCGATTTTCCTCGTGACCCTCTTTGGGCTCAATTTTTTGGTGTTCCGGCCCGTGCTGCGACTCATCGAAAAACGTAAAAGCCTGACAGAAGGCTACCGCCTAGAAGCCGAAGGCCTGAGCCAAAAGACCGAGGGCTTGATAGATCAGTATGAGAATAAAATGAAGGCCGCCCGGGAAGATGGTCTAGGGGCCAAGGCCCAGTTGACCAAATCCGGCGAACTCAAGGCCGGCGAAATTTTGCAAGCCTCCCGCCAGGCGGTGGAAGCCTCCCTAGAACAGCATCGCCATGAATTACAGGGCGAGGCCAAAGAGGCCCAATTGGCCCTGCGCAAATACACTCGAGATCTCTCCGAAGAAATGGCCCAAAAAATATTGGGGAGAAAGGTCTCTTGAAGTCCTCAGCTTACATGTCGGCATTGGCTTGGGCCTTATCCTGCCTCCCAACTAATCTCTGGGCCGCAGGCGGTGGTGCCCATGAGGCCCACGGTATTCCCTCTAAAGCCCTGATTTTTGCGGGCATCAATTTTTTGATTTTGCTTTTCATCCTGGGCTATTTTCTGCGCAAACCGGTGAAGGATTTTTTTACCTCCCGGGCTGCCTTGATCAGCCAAGACCTCACCGAAAGCCGGCAGATCAAAGAAACCGCCGCTCAAAAATTTACCGAGTATGAACAACGCATGCACGGCATTGAAGCCGAGATGCAAGCCCTGGTGGCGGAACTCAAAAAAGACGGCCAATTGGAGCGAGATCGCATGGTAGCCGTGGCCGAGGAACAGGCCGCCTCCTTAAAAGAGACCAGTAAGCGCATCATGACCCAAGAGCTCAGGCGGGCCAAGGAAGAGCTCAAACAAGAAGCCGTTCAATTGGCTGCCGATATGGCCGAAGATTTGTTGAAGAAGAATATTACCGCTGAAGATCAGCAACGCATCGTGCGTCAATACATCAGTAAAGTGGAGCAACTGTCATGAAGGGTGGATCCGTAGCTAAACGCTATGCTACCGCCTTATTGCTGGTGGCGCAGGAACAGAACAGTTTAGCGACCATTCAGCGTGATTTGGTTAGCATCATTGAGGTGACCCGCCAGAATGCGGCATTGAGGCAAGCCATGGAATCACCGGTAGTGGCGCCCTCCCAAAAGAAGAAGATCATTGGCGAGCTGCAGGCCAAGATGCAATTGCATCCCGCCGTGCATCATTTGATTTTGGTACTCATCGATCAGGATCGCATGGATTCCCTGGCCCTATTGGGGATGGTGTTTCGCGATATGGCCGATGATGCCCTGGGTCAGGTTCGTGTGCTGGTCCGATCCGCCGTTCCCCTGGGAGACCAAGAGGCCTTGCTCAAAGAAACCCTGGAAAAGACTTTGAGCAAACAGGTCCTATTGCAAACCCAAGTGGTTCCAGAAATTTTGGGCGGAATTTCCATTCAGGTGGCTGACAAGGTTTTTGACGGAACCCTGAAGGCACAATTGGAACACCTAAAGCAAAGCGTGGTGAAACGGGCCGTGGCCTAATCACCCTTATTTTTTAAACGAGGTCTCAAGCTTATGCAAATTCGACCGGAAGAAATTTCCGATATCATTCGCAAACAAATTCAAGACTACGACCGAGTTGTCGAAATGGAAGAAGTCGGCACGGTGCTTTCCGTCGGTGACGGCATCGCCCGGGTCTACGGTCTTTCCAATGCCATGTCCGGTGAATTGCTCGCCTTCGAAAATAACGTCTTTGGCTTGGCCTTAAACCTAGAAGAAGACAACGTGGGGGTCTGTATCATGGGTCACGACACGGAGATTCGCGAAGGCGATCCCGTGAAACGTACCGGCCGCATCGCCGAAGTACCTGTCGGTCCAGGTTTGTTGGGTCGGGTGGTCAACGCCCTGGGTCAACCCATTGATGGCTTAGGCCCCGTCGATTCTCAAGAAAGCCGACAGATCGAGGTCAAGGCTCCCGGTATCGTTCAACGGCAACCGGTGACTCAACCCTTACAAACGGGCCTCAAGGCCATCGACTCCATGATTCCCATCGGGCGCGGGCAGCGGGACCTCATCATCGGCGATCGTCAGACCGGGAAGACCGCTGTGGCCATCGATACCATCATCAATCAAAAGGGCGGCGACGTCTTTTGTATCTACGTGGCTATCGGCCAAAAACAGAGCACTGTGGCCCAAGTGGTCGAAAAGCTAAAAAACCATGGGGCCATGGATTACACCATCGTAGTGGCTGCCAACGCTTCCGACTCGGCACCCCTGCAGTTTTTGGCTCCCTATAGCGGTTGCACCATCGGTGAATATTTTCGCGACAATGGCCAACATGCCCTGATTATTTATGACGATCTTTCTAAGCAGGCCGTGGCCTACCGCCAACTCAGCCTATTGCTGCGGCGGCCTCCCGGTCGGGAAGCCTTTCCCGGCGACGTCTTCTATTTGCATAGCCGTCTTTTAGAACGTGCGGCCAAGATGAGCGACGAGCAGGGAGGGGGTTCCCTCACGGCGTTGCCAATTATCGAAACTCAGGCCGGCGATGTCTCGGCCTATATTCCCACTAACGTTATTTCTATTACCGACGGGCAGATCTACCTGGAGAGTGACCTGTTTTACTCCGGAGTTCGACCCGCCGTGAACGTGGGCCTCTCGGTCAGTCGCGTGGGAGGAAACGCCCAGATCAAGGCCATGAAACAGGTGGCGGGGACCTTACGTCTCGAACTAGCCCAGTACCGAGAATTGGCGGCCTTTTCTCAATTCGGTTCCGACTTGGACCAAGCCACCCAACGGCAGCTCAATCGTGGCGCCCGGTTGGTGGAAGTCTTGAAGCAAGGACAATATGTCCCCATGCCCGTGGAAACCCAAATCATTGAGATCTATGCGGCCATCAATGGCTACCTCGATGCCTATCCTCCCGAGGCCGTGGTCAAGTACCTCAAAGAATTGCAATTGTTTATGGCCTCCAAACACCCCGAGATCTTTAAGTCCATCGTGCAGAAGAAAAAGCTCGATGAAGAGCTCGAAGGCCAAGTCAAGGCGGCTTTGGAAGAAATGAAAACCGTCTTTTCTCCTGAAAGTTAAAGGAAGCGAACCCTGAAGTTATGGCGACCCTAAAAGACATTCGAAAGCGTATCGTCTCGGTGAAAAACACCCAGAAGATCACCAAGGCCATGAAGATGGTGGCCGCCGCCAAGTTGCGCCGGGCCCAACAGGCCTTGATGGGGGGCCGACCCCACGCCGACTTTTTAAGGGAATCCCTCACTCGTTTGGTGGGGGCCGCCGATGCCTACGATTTACCTCTCTTGAAAAAGCGGGAGAATGCGGGCAAGGCCCATCTCTTAATATTGACCAGTGATCGGGGTTTGTGTGGCGGATTTAACGGCAACTTGTTGCGATTTGTAGAACATTGGCGCTCCCACGAGGGGAAGGAATTTTCCGAAGTGGAGATTTCAGTCATTGGCCGCAAGGGAAGGGATTTTTATCGCGCCAAGAAGATCGAATTGGATTCTTTTGAGAGTTGGAGCCAAGAGGCCTTCACCTTTGCCGATGCCCAGGCTATGGCCGCCAAGTGGCAAGATCGCTACGAAGCCGAAGAATTCGACGTGTTGTACCTGGGCTTCAATCACTTTAAGAGCGCCATTTCCCAGGAGACCACATTAAAAACCGTATTGCCGGTGACGGTAGAACCCCAAAGCGAAACCTTGCCGGGACCCGTGGCCTTCGAAGGCGATCCCAAGGCCCTGCTCAAGCAATTGGTACTGCGGCAATTGGCCACGGAATTTTACGTAGCGGTTTTAGAATCCCAGGCCAGTGAATTGGGCGCGCGCATGTCCGCCATGGACAACGCCACCAATAACGCCGGAGAAATGATCGACAGTTTAACTTTGATGTATAACCGAGCCCGACAAGCGGCCATCACCACCGAACTCATGGATATCGTGAACGGGGCCGAGGCACTCGGATAAGTTTAATAGGAGCAATAACCATGGCGAAACAAAATGGAAAAGTCACTCAGGTCATCGGACCGGTTGTGGACGTCAGTTTTCCAGTGGGAGAACTTCCCGAAATTTTTACGGCCCTCACCTTAACCAATAAGACCTTGGGCGATACCCCTGACAATCTGGTTTTGGAAGTGGCGCAACATCTGGGCGAAAATACCGTTCGCTGTGTCGCCATGGACGCCACCGAAGGGCTGGTGCGGGGCCAAGAGGTGAAGAATACCGGTGAGAATATACAGATGCCGGTGGGTCCTGAAGTGCTTGGCCGAATTTTAAACGTGGTCGGTAACCCGGTAGACGAGGGTGGGCCCGTCAATGCCAAGAAATTTTACCCCATTCACCGATCTCCTCCCGAATTCACCA
>JAJFLL010000333.1 GCA_021772695.1 Deltaproteobacteria bacterium | reverse complement strand
TTTTTAAAAGTTCCCAGCAGGTGAGTCGAGCCCCTTGCAAAAAAGGCCGAGTTTCGGAAGCCACCACTTGGAATTTCTTTCCCTGGCGAGCAGCTTCGTAAAAAACCGAGAGTGCCGTGCCTTGCCCTGCAGTGGCCAATGCGCCGGCATTGCAATGTGTCAGGTAGGTCTTGCCCGGCTCAATCAATTTGGCACCGTAACGACCCATGGCCTCACACATGGCAACATCTTCGGCAAAAATTTCTAAAGCTTCTTTGAGAATGGCCTTCTGCAAGTTGGGCAGGGAAGTTTCGATAGAGTTTTGATAAACTTTCTGGATGCGTCGCACTCCCCAGGGAAGGTTGACGGCAGTGGGTCGTTGACTGATGAGGAACTCGGCGGCTTTATCCATCTCGGACTTAAAGGTTTCGAAGGTTGCGGCCTGAGAGGCAAAGGAAGCTAAGGCCATTCCGAACGCGCCGGCAACGCCGATGGCCGGTGCTCCGCGGATCATCATGTCTTTAATGGCTTGCCCCACTTCGGTTACAGTTCGCAGGGTATGGTAAACTTCATTTTGCGGCAACCGTCGTTGGTCTATCATTATAACGGCGCCGTCTTCCCATTTGATGGTAAAAAAAGGCATCATGTTATTTCACCTAAGATTTTAATTTCTTTTTTAAGATATCGTTGACCACCTGGGGGTTCGCTTTGCCCCCGAGGGCTTTCATGGTTTGCCCCACAAAGAATCCAAAGAGCTTCTCTTTGCCTCCCTTATAAGCGGCAAGGTTGTCGGGATTATCGGCCAAGACCTTGTCAATGGTCTGCTCTAAAGTAGCCGTATCTGAAATTTGCACGAAACCTTTGGCGGCTATGATGTCAGCCACCGCTTTATCACTCCCGGCAACCTCATCCAAGACCTCTTTGGCCATGTTTAAACTGATTTTTCCCGATTCGACCAAATGAAGGATCTCAATGACTTTTTCCGAGGTGATGCGCTCAAAGGTTTCTGGAGTCTCCTTTTGCAATTTCAAGAGATGGGTCATGTAGAGATTGCTGACCTTTTTGGCTTCGAGGCTTTTTAAGCCTTGCACTGATTTTTCCCAATGCTCGGCGATACTTCGGTCGGCGGTTAAAACCTCAGCATCGTATTCGGGTATATTGTAATCCTTTTGAAAGCGTAGCGATTTCTCATGGGCCAACTCGGGTTGGGAGTTTTTGAGACGCTCCACCCATTTCGCATCGACAATGAGGGGTAATAAGTCAGGGTCGGGAAAGTAGCGGTAGTCGTTGGCTTCTTCCTTGGACCGCATGGATTCAGAAACTCCCTTGTCGGCGTTCCATAACCGGGTCTCTTGCACCACTACCTTGCCATCGGCCAATAAGGCCTCTTGACGTTTGACTTCGTATTCAATGGCTCGTTCTACGTTGCGAAAGCTATTCATGTTTTTGAGTTCGGCCCGAGTGCCAAATTCCTTTTGCCCCACGGGCCTAATGGAAACATTGGCGTCACAGCGAAAGGAACCTTCCTCCATGTTGCCGTCGCAAATGCCCAAATAAACGAAGATGTCGCGCAGATGTTTTAAATAGGCGCTGGCTTCGGCGGCGGAACGCATGTCGGGTTCTGAGACGGTTTCTATGAGGGGAACTCCCGCTCGATTGAGATCGACGTGACTGAAATCAGAATCGCCGAAATCATGAAGTAATTTACCTGCGTCTTCTTCAAGGTGAATGCGCGTGATGCCGATTTTTTTTTCCTGACCGTCAACTTTGATGTTGATCCAACCGCGTTGACAAATAGGTAGCTCGAATTGGCTGATTTGGTAGCCCTTGGGTAAGTCGGGATAAAAATAGTTTTTGCGGGCAAAGATACTTCGGGGGGCAATCTCACAATGGGTGGCCAGCCCCGCTTTGATGGCCATTTCTACCACACCCATATTGAGCACCGGTAAAACTCCGGGAAGCCCTAAGGTGACGGGGTCTGTATTGGTATTAGGAGGAGCGCCAAATTGGGTAGAAGCCGCGGAAAAAATTTTTGATTCGGTCTTGAGTTGGGCGTGAACCTCGAGACCGATGACGGTTTCGTAGGAAATGCTCATAGGGAAGGCCTTTTTCGATGCCACTCGGTCGCCTGTTCATAGGCGTAGGCCGCGTGAAAGATTTTTTCTTCCTGAAAATAATCGGCAATCAATTGCATGCCGATGGGTAATCCTTGTGAACTCAAACCGCAGGGCAGGCTCATGCCCGGCAATCCGGCTAGATTCACATTAATGGTAAAAATATCACTCAGATACATTTTAAGAGGGTCATCGGACTTTTCACCAATTCTGAAGGCGGGCGTAGGCGTGGTCGGAGTCAGTAAGACATCGACTTGCTGAAATGCCGCTTCGAAATCGCGGCGAATCAGAGTGCGCACCTTTTGCGCTTTGAGGTAGTAGGCGTCATAATATCCAGCAGAAAGCACGTAGGTGCCCAACATGATGCGGCGCTTGACCTCGGGGCCAAAGCCTTCGGATCGGCTTTTTTGATACATCTCGGTTAAATTTTTGGCATTGGGACTGCGATAGCCAAAGCGAACGCCGTCATAGCGGGCGAGGTTACTGCTCGCCTCGGCCGGGGCCAAGATATAATAAGTCGGTACGGCATATTGGGTGTGGGGCAGAGTGACTTCGATGATTTCGGCACCGAGGGAGCGGTATTGTTCCAAGGCATTTTCAAGGGATTTTTTGACTTCGGCATCAAGCCCTTCGATGAAATATTCCTTGGGCACTCCGATCTT
The DNA here is from genome assembly GCA_021772695.1 of Deltaproteobacteria bacterium. Classification (GTDB taxonomy): domain Bacteria; phylum UBA10199; class UBA10199; order DSSB01; family DSSB01; genus JAJFLL01. The sequence continues at coordinate 16,997 of JAJFLL010000333.1, read as the reverse complement.
CAGCCCTTTGACGTCGGTCTTGAGGGACTGAGTGTAATCGGGCACGGGACGATTTACGGAAGTACTGTCTAAGGGGTCATGACCCGCAATGGTATTAAGCAGGATGGCACTATCGCGCACATCTTGAGTCATGGGTCCGACCTGGTCGAGGGAAGAGGCAAAGGCCACCACCCCGTAGCGACTCACGCGACCGTAGGTGGGTTTGATGCCTACGATTCCGCAGAGCGCAGCCGGTTGACGAATGGATCCACCCGTGTCGGTGCCCAGGGCGCCAAGGCATTGCCCTGCAGCCACAGCGCTGGCCGACCCACCACTGCTGCCGCCAGGAATGTATTCTAAGTTCCAGGGATTTTTAGTTTTCTTAAAATAAGAAGTTTCGGTGGAGGACCCCATGGCAAATTCGTCCATGTTGAGTTTGCCCAATAAGACATAGTCTTGCTCGATTAATTTGCGTACGGCGGTGCCGTCATAGGGTGGAATAAAATTTTCTAAAATGCGTGAAGCACAGGTGGTTTTCACGCCCTTCGTGACGAAGATATCCTTTAGGGCGAGCGGGATACCCGCCAAGGGTGGGAGTGGTTCGCCCTTGGCTCTGCGATCATCGACGGCCTTCGCCTGAGCTAAGGCCGCCTCTTGAGTCAGGGTGATATAACTGCCCAACTGCGATTCGGTTTGCTGGATTCGCTGCTGGCATGCCGCGGTCAATTCGGCTGAAGAGATTTCTTTCTTGGCCAATTTTTCTATGGCCTGAGCGATGGTGAGTTGGTGAAGTTCCATTAAAGCACCTTGGGAACACGAAAGAAGTTGTCTTCATGGTCGGGAGCGTTTTCTTTTAAGAGCGATTCAATGACATTCGATTCGACCACCCGATCTTCGCGCATGGGGCCAGGGATATCGACGGCATGGCTGGTGGCCTCGATCTTTGAGGTGTCTAAGCCGTCGAGCTGTTCCATAAAACCCAATATCTGGTTCATTTGGTCGGCAAAGGTCATTAATTCTGGTTCAGTAAATTCCAGCCGCGCCAATTTGGCGATGGTGGCTACCGTGTCTTTTTGGATCATGGAGGGCTCCTAGGTTTTAAAGATACTCAATACCGCTGAGACAAAACCGCCTTCTTTGCCGGCCAATTGCTCGAGCTCCCCGGCGTCGAGGTAGATGCCACCGCAATGGGGGCATTTTTCGATGGTGACCCCTTTAAACACGACGGAATGCATCTCAAAACCACATTTCGCACAATGATGCCAATGGAGGGCCTTTAGTTTTTCGAGTTCCTCGGCTTTCATGGCCGATTTGACTTTTTCCGCCATGGCTTGGCGTTTTTCCATTTCAATCTTGGTGAAATATTCGGCCTCTTCGTGGCTGGGTTTTCCCATATTGCTCATGGTAGTTCTCCTTCTTAGGCCCCTAACTACGGGGAAACGCCACTTATTTTCAAGTGAAAGAATCAGGCTTCGGCTCACCTTTATTCTTGGTCTCAGGCGACTTCGTCCCCTAAGATCGGGGCGTGGAAATACTTTCCCTTATCTATGTCATTTTATTGGGCATGCTATTGGGCTCCTTTACCGGTCTTGCGGTGGTACGGATACCCCTGGGGGAATCCCTATGGGCCCCCCGATCTCACTGCCGTCATTGCAAGCATACCCTAAGCTGGTACGAAAATATCCCACTGATCAGTTATCTCGCCCTGGGCGCACGCTGCCGTCATTGCAAGAGTTCCATTGGGTTTCGTTACTGGATAATTGAAGGTTCCATGACCCTATTGACGGTAGGGGCTTACCTGACCCTTAGTCCTTGGACTCGGTTTATACTTTGGGAATTGGCCTTCATTCTTCCCATGGTATTGTTGGTGTTCCTAGATTGGAAAAAGAAGATTCTGCCCGATGCCATTACGTTACCGGGCATTGCCTTGGGCTTTTTGACCCACTGGGCCGAAGGACGATATTTTTCTGGGACACCTTGGCCTCTTGGAAGCGGATCCTTGATCTTGGAAAGTCTGTGGGGTGCCGTTGCCGGTGGTGTGACCTTGTATTTGGTGGCCGCCATCTATCAATGGTCCCGTGGTCATATGGGAATGGGCGGCGGCGATATCAAATTGGGTGCCATGATCGGCGCCTTTTTCGGTTGGAAGGCAGTCTTTTTTATTTTTTTCATCGCTTCGGTTACCGGAACTGTCTACGGATTGATCATGATCCTGATGAAACGCCATTCGCGCAGCACCCAATTGCCCTTTGGCAGTTTTCTTGGGGCCGCTGCCATCCTTTATCTTTTCTATGGGGCACCCCTGCTTCAGGCCTATCTGGGGATCCTTAAAATGTATCGATAATTATAATAATTATACTCCTTTGTAGTATAATTAATATAAATTTGGATCAATTTTTTGAAAATCAAATAGAATATCTTGAAGATTATGTCGATTTTAACTAACTTATGGCCTGTGTGGGGCTAGGTGCCCAAAGATCGTGAACTGAAGGATTCCTCAAAATGTCAACCAACCCCGCTGAAAAAAAGACACCGATAAAAGCACCGCCAAAGCTGATCAAAAACAGCGTGCAAAAAATCCGTGAACAACAACTGATGAGTAAGGCAGAATTGGCACGTAAAGCTGGATTATCGGCTTTGACCATTGATCGGGTCGAAGACGGTATGAACTGCCGCATGGATACCAAACGAAAAATCATTCTCGCCTTGGGCTTTAAACTTACGGACAAAGAAAAGGTTTTTCCGGAAGGTTGAGGCTAGTGCCCCCAAACGATCGTCAGGCTCATGTATCCCTTAACTCGTTTAAGATATTTAACTTCCGGTGAATCCCATGGACCCGGTCTCTATTCCGTATTGGAAGGCGTCCCTGCAGGGCTGCCCTTAACGGAAGACTATATCAATTTTCAATTAGCTCGTCGGCAGAAGGGTCACGGCCGCGGTGGACGCATGAAGATCGAAAAAGATCAGGTCCATATCAAGGCCGGGGTACGCCACGGGGCTACCCTTGGAGCCCCCATCGCCTTAGAGGTCTTGAATCGCGATTGGAAGAATTGGGAAAACGAGATGGCCGTGGGCCCACCACAGGGCCCCCTAAAACGGGTGGTCACTCGACCCAGGCCCGGTCATGCGGATCTCGTGGGAGGTTTGAAGCATCAGTTTCGCGATCTTCGAAATGTCTTAGAGCGAGCCTCCGCCAGAGAAACAACTGCCCGGGTGGCCTGTGGTGCCATCTGTCGCCGCCTGCTAGAAGAATTGGGAGTGACCATTGCCGGTCATGTCTTACAAGTAGGTGAGATTGCCAGTCAGGTGACTCCGACCAGTGCGGCCGAAATTCAAGAAAAGACCGAGGATCTTCCCTTGCGCTGTCTCGATGCCGAGGCCGAGGCCAAAATGGTGGCCCTAATCGATGAGGCCAAGAAAAACGGTGATAGCTTGGGTGGTATTTTTGAGGTTTTTGTCGATGGTTTGGTGCCGGGCTTGGGTTCCTATGTGCAATGGGATCGCAAATTAGACGGTCGCCTCGCTCAGGCCATCTTGAGTATTCAAGCAGTCAAGGGCATGGAAATCGGCGATGGGTACATGGCGGCACAAAGCTTTGGTTCCCAGATTCACGACGCCATTGGCTACGATGCCGAGCAAAAGAAATTTTATCGCATGAATAATCGGGCAGGCGGCCTCGAGGGCAGTATGACCAACGGTATGCCGCTGGTGGTACGGGGGTTTTTAAAACCCATCTCCACTTTGTACCGTCCCTTAAAATCAGTAGATATCGAGACCAAGGAGAACTTTGAAGCCTCTGTGGAACGCTCCGATACCTGTGCCATTGCCGCCGCCGCCGTCATCGGTGAAGCGGTGGTCGCTATTACTTTGGCCGACGCCTATTTAGAAAAGTTTGGCGGAGATTCCCTCGAAGAATTAAAGCGAAACTTGAAGGGCTATCAAGAGCAGATCGAAGCCTACTGATCCCTGAGCACTCAATTCTTAGGCGTTTAAATACATGGCAATAGCTTCCCAAAAAATATTTTTGGCCGGTTTTATGGGAACCGGCAAAAGTGAGGTGGGGCGTCACTTGGCCCAACTCCTCAAATGGCCCTTCGTCGATTTGGACCAAAAGATCACCCAACAAACCGGAAAATCCATCTCAGCGATCTTTGCTCGCCACGGGGAGGCGGCCTTTAGAAAGTTGGAGCGACAGACCTTGTCGACCCTACTGCAGGGAGGGCAAGCGGTGGTGGCCTTAGGTGGCGGAGCGGTCTGTTCCCAAAGCCAATTGCAGCGATTGAAGAAGGCGGGCACCTTGATTTTGCTTCAAGCTTCTCCTGAGACCCTGCAGCGTCGACTCCGCTCCGATCGCAGCCGTCCCTTATTGCAGAAGCCTGATCCCTTGTCCGAAATCGTCACACTTTTAAAAAAGCGAGCCCCTTATTACGATGCGATTCACTGGAGGGTATCCACCGAAGGTCGCACCCCCAAACAGGTGGCTCAGCAAATCGCCAAATTCTATCCGATAGAACAGCAAGCCTTGAAGGTATCTCTGGGGGACCGAAGCTATCCCATTTATTTTCAGCAAGATGTCATCAAAAGCCTCAATGGGTTGTTGAGAAATAAATTCACCGGGGAACGGTTATTTTTACTGACCAATTCCGTGGTGGACCGCTTGTACGGAAAGCAATGGCTACGGGAGCTGAAACGAGAATTTAAAGTGGAAAAATTGGCTATACCCGATGGGGAACGGCACAAGAATCTCAACACCATGGCCAAGATCTATCGTGCCATGACGCAAGCCCAGGTGGATCGTACTACTCCTTTGTTGGCATTGGGAGGTGGAGTGATCGGCGACATGGGGGGCTATGCGGCGGCGACCTTTCTGCGCGGAATTCCCTATATTCAGGTCCCTACAACCCTCTTAGCTCAGGTGGACTCCTCGATTGGCGGAAAGACCGGGGTCGATTTGCCAGAAGGAAAAAATTTGGTGGGGGCCTTTTACCAACCCAGTATGGTGTTAGTAGACACCAGGTTGTTGCAAACCCTGAGCCCTCGTCAAATGCGTTGCGGAATGGCCGAGGTGATCAAATACGGTGCCATTTTCGATAGTAAGCTTACGGGGCTGCTTGAAAAACAGATGAAAGATTTTTTGAAAAACCCCGGATCCACTATGGAAGGGGTGATTCGAACTTGTTGCGAGTGGAAGGCTTGGGTCGTCAAATTGGACGAGCGTGAGACCCGCGGCATTCGAGCTAAATTAAACTTTGGCCATTCTTTGGGACACGCCATCGAGACTCTCACCGATTACCGCCGTTATACCCATGGTGAAGCCATTGCCATGGGGATGAGCTTTGCCGCACGGGCCTCTATGGCCAAACAGGGGCTTGCCCAACAGGCCGTGGCCCGTCTGGAGGCCCTATTAAAAGCAGCGGGATTGCCCCAAAAATGGCCGAATTTTTCCCCGGCCCGCTATGGGAAGGTACTACTCCAAGACAAAAAAAGGGTGTCGGGCAGCATTAAATTTGTTTATTTAAATAAGATAGGCGATTCGGTGGTGTTACCCACCCCCATTAAGGAGATCCAATCATGGCTTTAGAACTCGACCCTATCTACCATACCGAAACCATGGTGCGAATTCTCAGGGAGCAGGGATCCAGTCTCTTGGCCATGGAACTTGCCGAGAAGATATTACAAAATAACCCGGAAAACGACTCGGTACGCCAATTATTGGGTGAAATGAAGGAAGAAGCTCGGGCCTCCTTTGAGCGTTTTCGGCAGGCGGGCCGAACGGAAGACCATGCGTCGGAGCCGGCGGAGCCGGCAACCGAGCCCACGGATCCAACTGCTAAACCCAGGGAAGCCATAGATGTGGTTCCCGAGGCTAGCCTTCAGGAAAATATTTTACCCGACAATGTGGTAGCCCTGCGAGAGGTTGCTCCGGAACCGACTCCCGCACCGGTAAAGGTATTGCGCCGTTTATTGCAACGGGTCCAAGACTATCGGAATGACCATGGCCGTTAAATTTATCAAAATTTTGGTTTTGAACGGACCCAATCTGAATCTATTGGGTGAACGGGAACCTGAACTCTACGGAGCCACCACCTTAGAAGAAATCGATACCACCTTGAAAGAATTGGCACTGAGTGAGGGAGCCCAAGTGGAATGCCAGCAAAGCAATGATGAAGGCGAACTCATCAATGCGATTCAAGGGGCCCGCAATCAATATCATGGAATCCTGATCAACCCAGCCGCATATACTCATACCTCGGTAGCTATACGTGATGCCATCTCGGCGGTAGGCCTTCCGGTTGTGGAAGTTCATTTGTCGAATATTCATGCTCGAGAGAGTTTTCGTCACACCTCCATGATCGCTCCCGTGGCGGTAGGCCAAGTCAGTGGGTTTGGGGCCTATAGCTATATTTTGGGATTCTACGGCCTGATGGAAAAGATCGATTTGGCCCAGGAAGGCGTTAAGCAGAAGAAGGGCCAAAAGGGCTCCTTGCGTTCGAAGAATAAGACCTAAGAAAAAATCCTAACACCACATCAAAGGAACCGAGACTTTTCTCCATGGCAAAAGGAAAACTCAGTGACATTTTTAAAAACTTTCTGGGAAAAAAGTCTGCACCCCGGGGCGACTTAAAGGAACTCATCGCCCAAGCGAGTCAAGACCCGAGCGATCTGCGACTGCGCCTGCAAATAGGTAAAATGTATTTCAAGCAGAAAGACGTTCGCAATGGTATCGCGTGGTATCGCGAGGTGGCAGAAAGATATGTAGAAGACGAATTTGTTCTCAAGGCCATCGCCATTTACAAAGAGATTTTAAAATATTCTCCGGGATCCGTTGAATTTAACGAAAGTTTGGGCGATTTGTTTCTCAAGGTGGGTATCGTGGCTGACGCCGCCCAGCAATATCAAATCGTCATCCACTATCACCTGACCCATCATCAGCCTCAAGATGCCCTTCGGGTCTGTCAAAAATTGGTTGAGGCTCAACCGAACGAGGTGCAGCATCGATTGCGTCTGGCCGAAATCTATTTCAATCAGGGGATGGAAGCCGAATCTCTAGCCGAGTACGAAAAGATCGCTCGTCAATTGCGAAAAGGCATGAAACAATTAGATGTCTTGACCGAGGTCTATGAAAAGATATTGTTGAAAAAACCCAAAGAGATGCAATTGCTCAGAGAACTCTGTATTTTTTATCTCAAGTTGAAAAATCCGCAAAAAGCCATTCGAAAAATCGAACGGTATAAACTTGAAAAAGATCAACAGTTTCGCCCCATCTACGAAAAGGCATTGCAGCTCAAAGAACTGTTGGCGAAATCAGAAGGTGGCGGCAAATAATTTGCCAAAACGAGTATGGGAAACAAAATTTCAGGCGTCAAAGGAATGGAAGACCTCTATCAGCCAGAACAGGTACGCCTCTGGCACTGGGTCGAAGCTCGTGCCCGCAAGATCTTAGAAGGCGCAGGCTTTCAGGAGTTACGCACCCCCGTGATCGAAGAGGCCGGCCTTTTTGAACGGTCCGTTGGGGAGCATACCGATATTGTTGAGAAAGAAATGTATACTCTCGAAGACCGGAACGGCAAGCGCTTGGCCTTGCGGCCCGAGGGAACGGCTTCGGTGGTACGTGCCTTTGTCGAACATTTTACTTCTCACAATGTCAGCGAAGGTCGTTTCTATTACCAGGGCCCCATGTATCGGTATGAACGTCCCCAGAAGGGACGGTTTCGACAGTTTTATCAAATAGGTGTTGAGAATTTCGGTTCAAACCATCCTTTGGTCGATGCGGAATTAATTGCCCTGGGTCATCAATTTTTTAAGGAAGTGGGTCTCGAAGATCAGGTGGAATTGCAAATAAACTCACTGGGGTCTTCTGCTTGCCGTGAAAAATATCGCAATGCCTTGCAAGAATTTCTAAGGACCGTTCAGCAAGATTTTTCCCCGGAAACAAGGGAGCGAATCCAACACAATCCTTTAAGAGTATTGGATTCCAAAGAAGAGGCGGTGCAGAATCACTTGCAGAAAGCACCTTCTATTTTGGATTTTCTTTCAACGGAAGCCCGGGAACATTTTGCCGAAGTGCAATGGGGGCTCAAAGAACTCGAAGTGCCCTTTGTCATTAATACTCGAATCGTGCGGGGCCTGGACTACTACGAAAATTCGGTATTTGAATGGAAGGCCGCACGATTGGGGGCGCAAAATGCTGTTGCGGCGGGCGGGCGTTACAATCACTTGGTAAAGGACTTAGGGGGCCCTGACGTTCCGGGAGTGGGCTTTGCGTTGGGGATGGAGCGGGTGGTTTCCTTGATTCCGCCGGAGCGCTTGGGGCGAGACCCTACTCCGCGAGTTTATCTCATGGGATTAGACTCTCAAGCCAACCGGGAATTATTCTTTCAATTGCGCGAACTACGAGAAGCGGGTGCCCAAGTATATCTAGACGTGGAAGGCACATCCTTAAAAAGCAAAATGCGGCGGGCTGCCAAATGGGAGGCCGATTGGGCCATCATTTCCGGCCCGGAGGAACGCGGCAAGGGAATGGTCATGTTTCGCAATATGAAAGAAAGCACTCAGGAAGAAATCCCCGCCGATGAGATTCTGAGTCGCTTATTATCGAAGTTTCCCACCAAGACATTTCTACTTTAAGTTTTCATCTTGCCATGGGGTATCGTCTTTTTCTTCCTCGCCATCCGCATCCGCATCCGCATCCGCATCCGCGTCAAAGGGCAAGGGTAAATGGCGGTCTTCGTAGCCTAAGGAGTTTTTGCCTGAGTAGGCAGGAACTTGTTGGATGGGTAATACCTCTCGAGGTGCGATTGCTGGATTCGGATTGGGAAATTTATTTAGCGGCGAACAGTATTTTAACGAACTGCAATCACCCCAAAGATTAATTATATATGGCACGCGGCAATGGTTGGGGTTCTCGAGGTGGTACTCGATGGTATACTCTTCTAGTTGAGCACAGGGAATCGTGAAGTATTTACAAGCGGGTGTTCTAGGCTCATGATTGGGAAAGCATTCTTCATAGAGGTACCAAATTCCGTTGTCTACATCGGGAATGTAGACCGGATAAAACTCATCATGGGGATCGAGGTCAATTTTACTGCCCGGACGGTCGGGAGTATTGGCGGCTGCTTCCCATTCGGAACCGTCGACCACCGTGCCCATGGCTGGCGCCATTGGAGCATCAAGGGCCCCTGTCAAAGAACCACCGGACAAAGGACCGCCGCCTGGAGCGGTGCAGGCTGCCAAGAAAATAAGGATTAAAAACCAAAATTTTCGAAAAATAAAATCCATGAAATCCCTATTGTTCTGCAATTAATGTTTATCGTCAATGTTAACCCAAAAAAGTGTTCGAGCTAGTGGGAATTTTTCTAGGCCGATAGATTTAGACCAAAGCTATAGATATAGCCCACCTCGATAAACGGAACCTTGTGGTGGCCAACCATTATCAAAATCAAGTTAAGTGAATTTAGAAGCTCTCTTTAGCCGTGGTTACTACGGTAATTCAATGTCTGGATATTTTTGTTCATAGTCGTAGGGTTGCTGTCCTACCGGTTGCTCGGTATCGAATTCAAACCATTCGGCATCACCCGAATCCTTATTTTTTTTTACGATTTTGGGAGTGTTGGCTTCACAATAGGCATGAAAGGTTGGACACTCCATCCAGGCGTCTTCAGGCCACGAGGGCAGCCGGCATTGATTTCCCTCTTGGATGGTCTTACCCTCGGGGTATTCCTTGGTGCAAAATAAAAATTGTTTCGGTTGATCGTTATTCTCGTCTTCCACTTCGAGAGTATTTGGAGTCGCAGGCGCCAATGCCGTGCAGGGCAGCATATGTCGACAATCCAATTCGGTTTTTTCTGGTTGGTAGGCGATGCCTTCCCATTCGGCAATTTTGCATTGATTGGGGTTGTCTCCCCAGGTGACGCTTAGAGCCAAAAAATCGTCACAGCTGAGATAGTAGACCGTGCAATCCATTAATTTTTGGCATTTGTCGGGATCGTAAAGGTTGGGTTGCTTGCCTATCATGGTGGTGCGGGCCAAGAAGAGGAATTTGTAGTGGCCACCGGGATCGAGATCGACCTTGCTGCCCTGGCGATCGGGAGTATTGGCCGCGTCATCCCAGGTCCCACCATCGGCACCCTGGACACCCAAGCCTGGGCCCACCGAATCAAGGGCCCCGGTCAAGGCATCGCCGCCTAAGGGCCCGCCCCCCGGCGAGGTGCATGCCGCTAGGGCGAATGCCATTAAAATCCACAATTTATGGGAATGTCTGCCCATGGAGCCCCTCTCATAGAACCTTTTCGTCATTTTAGCCCAAAAAGTTGTATGGGCCAGCGTAAATACCGGCATTTTCTTAGAATTTGTTGATTATTTTTTTGGGCCAGCCAGGTTAAGCTCATGGGCATAAGGAGAATGCCATGACCCTTTTTGCCAAAATCATCGCAGGAGAGTTTCCCGCCGATAAGGTCCATGAAGACGAGCAATGTATCGCCATTAGAGATATTAACCCTCAGGCACCCGTTCATATCTTGGTCATTCCCAAGAAACCCTTGGTCAATGTGGCCAGCGCTGCGGCTGAGGATGAAAAATTACTGGGTCATTTAATGCTAACCGCCAAGGCATTGGCCATATCCGAAGGGATCGCCGAGACGGGCTATCGACTTGTCCTAAACGTGGGTCGCCACGGCGGTCAGTCCGTCGATCATCTACATGTTCATTTGCTTGGGGGTAGAGCCATGGGTTGGCCACCAGGCTAAGTTAAATACCCATGGAGTTGACATCATTTTGTTGATTGGAACCGGTGTCCGGCTGGCCGCCACCATCGCCTTGTCCATTGAGATTGATGACGGTGGAGCTTTCTCCGGAAGTGGGAAAGCGGGTGCCTACCTGGGTTCCTACTTGAGAACCTTGACCGGCAGGCTGGTCGGGACGTTCGTCGGGGTTGGTAACATTGGGATGATAGCGAGTGTCTTTTATCCTGGGTTGGGGTAGTTCAGGGTGCCCCTCATCAACTTCAACCTCGGCCTCTTCAGGGCCTTCACCTTCTTCGATTATCGGCGCCTCGGTATTGTCAGCTTCGTTTTCTCGTACGTCACTAGCTGGATCTTCAACGGGTGTTTTGGGTGAACCGACCAAAATGGGTGAACTGAATTCACTGCTGTTCAAATTAAAACCATGGGACTGCGCCACCAGTTGGGTTTCCCCCAAGACAAAGCCTTTCGATTTGGTTTCAATTTCAAAATGCCCCCGCTCCATGGGCGATGGGCCCTTCGCCTGAACTACCAGCATGCCCACCTCGTCCTTGGTTTTTCCGGTCATGTAAATTTGAATTTCAGAGCGGGGACTAGCGGTGCCGGATATAATGAAACGATCCCCCTCCTGGCGAATATTCTGCAAAGTAGGGGATGGAGTGACCGGAGTGCCCTGAACGGCTTTAATGGACTCTCCGCTGTTTTTGACAAAATAATTAAATTCGATGCGATTCGCTGTACCCACACCGCGGTCCAGAAAAACTCCATGGTAGGTATTGGCCACGATATCGTTGTGTTGAATCTGATTTTCATTGGCCCCCGGTCCCAAATAAACGCCTGCCTTCCCATTGGTCTTCGGAACTTGATACAGCGCGGAAGGTGGGGCAGCGGTCTCGGGGACTTCTTGGTGAAAGCCTAGAGCGGAATGTTCGATAATATTGTGATTGCCAAATATCTTGATCCCCGCACCGGTGGCCCCGGTTAAATGACAATTGCGAATCAAATTACCGTTGCTTCGCAAGGTCAACACGCTGGGTTCTTGGCTGGGATCCTCGCCGGCATCATCTTCTCTCGCTACATACTCGATGATGCCGCGACCGTCAGGGATGCTGCAATCGATGGTAAGTAAGGATCCTTCCCAGTCGGGTAGGGGGCCCTTGGTAATTTGTAAGCGGCGCACCTGGGGTGAAAAGACGATTTTTACGATGGTAAAACTGTTTTGGGCACGTATCCCGCTGGCCTGAATCAAAGCGGTGCGCAAAGTACCGGGGAGCAGGCCATCCCGCTCTTTGGTCACCGTGAGAATCTCTTCGGTAAAGAGGGCCGAATAAGACTCGGCTTCTAGGCGATGGGCACTGAGGCCAAAGCCCATATTTAAGAGTATCAGTAAAAAGCCGAATATTTTTAAGCGATTAATAAGCTTCATCCCAATGGTATTATCGGTCGAAATCTTAAATGGTTGCGCGGGCAAAATGGTGCTAACTTATTGAAAATATTAGATAAAATTTCTAAACTTCATAGAAGTTTTTCCCAGCAGGAACCTGTAGAGCCATGAGGGCACGATTGCAAGTGATTTGAGGAGGGAGGTTTAGCCAACCTTACGTTGTTTGGCCTTGGTTTGTGGGGTGGCGCTGCGGTGTCGTTTTAGTTTTTTGATAACTTCATCGGATAAGGTTTTGTAATTTTGGGCACCGGTAGAACTTTGGTGTTTTTGAAAGACGGGTAAGCCTTCGAGTTGGGCCTTATTGAGATCTGTATTGATGGCGATATGGGTTTTGAAGACCTTGTTGTGAAAGAAATTTTGAATATTATTCTCAATAATCTCATTCATTTTCACATTGCGGCCATCGACGCGAGTGAACAAGACACCAAGAATACGCAGTCTTTTGTTGAGTCGTTCATTGACGGTCTCTAGGGTTTCGACCAAGTCGTTGACCCCTTCAAAGGCCAATACGCTCATTTCACAAGGAACCAAGCAATAGTCGGAACACACCAGGGCATTCAAAGTGAGATTGCCTAAATTGGGAGGGCAATCGAATAATATGATTTCGAAATGATGGAGGGCATCTTTGATGGCATCGCCTAAAATGTATTCCTTGCCGATCTTGGTGGCCAATAAACTTTCGGTTTCATAAAGGGTTTTATCGCCGGGCGTGAGATAAAAATTGTCTAATTCGGTGGGGATAACCCCGTCTAGGACGTTGCCTTTTTTGGCGGAAAGGATGGTGGACATGGGAGAATATTCGACACCCTCTGGGATCAAAGAGCCCAAGGATTTTTCTACGTGCCCTTGGGGGTCTAGGTCGACGACGAGGACTTTTTTTCCGTGGTATTGAGCAAGAGCAGTACCCAGGTTGACAGCGGTGGTGGTCTTGCCCACACCACCCTTTTGCGAGCAAATACTGACCACAATGGCCTTGTTTTGCTTGGGTTCTGGCTTGGGCCCCAAAGCGGAGCGAGATTCCACAGCAAGGAGTTCTTTTATCTTATCTGTCAACAATGACATGGCATTCCTAATATCCGAGCCACGCGCGGTCCAAAGTATACGGTTGCTTCTGGGAAGGTGGTCCGTAAATAGTGCATTGGGGTAGTGATTGCAAGGATGAATTTATGATACCGTGTGTCAAGTTACTAATTTATCGAGGTTTAGCTTGATTTCCCTCTACTGTCACACCCCTTATTGTCTGAGCAAATGCCCGTACTGTGATTTCTTTTCACTAGGCTGGGGAGACCGCCCTCTGCCCGAGCAGGAATTTTCCCAGGCCTTGACCGAAGAGATGCTTCGGTGGTCCCGCTGGCTCCGGGAAAAGCCTGTTTTACAAACGGTTTTTTTTGGAGGTGGAACGCCCTCCCTCCTATCGGTCCCTATTTTGAACTCCATTCTCGAGGCCACCCGTCGATTTTTTAACTGGGCCGATGATGCGGAGGTTACCCTAGAAATGAACCCGAAAACCGCCGATAGAGAAAAGCTGGCCGGGTTTCGGGGCAGTGGTGTCAATCGCATCTCCATGGGCATCCAATCCCTCGATAATGGCTTACTCAAAACTCTCGGTCGGGCCCATTCCCGGGAGGAGGCCTTGGAAAGTTTAGAGTGGGTATTGGCCTCCGGCTTTCGTTCCTGCAATGTGGATCTTATGTATGGACTGCCTGACCAGTCCATCACTCAATTGGCCACAACACTCGATGCCCTGGCTCCCTATCCACTGCCGCATCTATCGGCTTATGAATTGATCCTAGAAGAACAAACCCCCTTTTTCGAGCAATACCGTTATGAATCCCAGCCCCTACCTACAGGGGAGGTCGTATTGAGTATGCGTCGGATGGTGGAGGAGTTCGCAAAGTCACAAGGGTTGCAGCGCTATGAGATCAGCAATTTCTCTTTGCCCCAGATGCAGTGCCGGCATAATTTGGCCTATTGGAATTACGAAAGCTTTGTCGGGTTGGGACCCTCTGCAGTCTCTTTCCTTAGGCTCGACCAATTGTCCGAGGCCTTTTTCGAGGATTTTCCCATGCCACCGGGGGAATCGGAGCCCTATGGAGTTCGCCTGGTATTTCCAAAATGGACCCAGGGAAATAAAGCTTCTCCCATCGAATCGATTCAAGTGGAATGGATATATCCGCAGACGGCCGCCTTGGAATTTTTCATGATGGGTTTGAGAAAGGCCAACGGGATCCGGCTCGACGACTTCACCCATAAGTTTTCTACACCCTTGCCCTCGCCCTATCAGGAAGCTATGGAGCGGGGCCGCTCGTTGGGTTGGCTAGAATCCTCGGCCGAAGGCCATCGCCTGACCGCAACGGGTGTGGTTATGAGCAATGAAGTGATACAATTATTTATGAATTGAGGAGTTTTTGGCATTAATTTCCCCCGATTGACAGTGGAGTTCAGCCAAGTTAATTACTATCACCTATGCATTCTTCTAAAGATAAAGTGGATCAACTCAAACAGTCTATTCAGGCTCGAAAAGAGTCCGAAGTTCGCAGGCAAGAAGCGGGAGAGCGCGAGATCTCCCCGGGACTAGAAGAGAAATACCAATCAAAAATCGCTGAATTAGAATATGCCCTGCAAGAGTCGGCGGCTCAAGTTCAAACTTTTAAGGAGCAGGCGGCTAAAAATCATGAGGAGTTTTTACGCAAACACGCCGAATTTGAGAATTTTCGTAAAAGAATGGAGCGGGAAAAATCCGAGGTGATCAAGTTTGGTCATGAAAAAATAGTTCATGAATTGCTTCCTGTTTTAGATAGCTTAGAAAAGGCTATTGAGCATGCCGATGAGGCCCATGATTTTAAAGACCTGCTCGATGGGGTTCAATTGGTGCTCAAGCAATTTCTGAGCGCCTTAGAAAAATTTGGGCTCGTATCTTTCGACGCCAAAGGAAAACCTTTTGATCCAAACGTCCATGAGGCGGTGAGCCATCAAGAATCTTCAGAATTTCCCGCTGACCACGTGGTTGAGGTATTTCGCCGCGGGTATGCCCTGCACAACCGTACCCTCAGACCTTCCATGGTTTCCGTTGCCAAACCCCCCCAAGATAAAAAAACTTAAAGTTTTGAGCGGTGATGCTTCTCCGTTCCACTAAGTCCTTTATGTCCGATGCGGCAGAAAAATATTTAAGTACTTTGGGTCTATCTCGGGAGGCTACCTCCACTGATATCAAAAGGGCCTTCAAGGAATTGGCTTTCCAATTTCATCCTGATCGCAATCCACACAACACTAGGGCTGAAGAACGTTTTAAAGAAGTTGTCGCGGCATATAGTTATTTGTCGGGGAATATGGAGGCTTATCAGGCCTTAAAGCAGCCTGCCAAACCAAACTCAGAAACGGTGGAGCAGGCCCAAGATATTTATAAACTACTCTTCGATCTGGATATGGCCCCTGTGCCCACCAGACACCGTTCCTTGCAAATTGAATTAGAATTGAGTTTAGAGGAAGCCTTTCGAGGCGGTGAAAAAAAAATCTATTTAGAACGCCACGATCTGTGTTCCCAATGTATGGGGCGGGGCGTAGACGCAGGTGCCAAAACATTCACTTGCACTTATTGTTTCGGCGAAGGAGAGGTCGATAGTTTGTCGGCCGAAAACTCGACTCGAGAATGTCCTAAGTGCAATGGCCGTGGGTTCATTAGTTCAAAGGGATGTGTGGCTTGCCGTGCGAAGGGAATTAAGACAGTACCGGTGGAGCGAAAAGTGTCTTTTCCTCCAGGAGTGAAACCTAATCAGATTTTAAATATTCCCCATGAAGGTCATGAGTTTGCGCCGGGTCAGCGCTCAGACGTGCATGTGATCCTGTCGTTGAAAAAAGACGCCCGTTTTACATTTGACGGCAAGGATATTATATGTGAGATCTCCGTCGAATTGGCCGACGCCGCATTGGGAAGCAAAGTTACCGTTCCCTCTTTGGCGGGCCCAAAAGAAATCAACCTGCCACATGGAATTCAGTCTGGTGAAGTGATTCGGTTGAAAGGGCAAGGGTTGGGTGGTGACCAATTCGTTCGCGTCTGGGTAAAAACCCCACAAGTCCTTTCCGAAAAGGAGAAAAAATTCATTCAGGGGTTTTCTGGGAACGCCAAGAAACAGCGTTCCCTTTGGTGGGCTCGAATCAAAAAATGGATTTGGTAATCCCCAAGGAATAAAAGCGATGCTCAAGAAGTCCTTCAAGCCCTCAATCCCATATTTCATATTATTTATTTGCTTGGTCTTTGTATCCCATTGTGGATTCTTCACCGAAGGCGCCAAGGTAAAATATCCCAATAAAGTTTCCGCCGAGATGGATGCCGATTTTCAAATCTCCGAGAAGGCATTCAAAGGTAAAAATTATTCCCAGGCCGAATCAGGATTCCGCGCCTATATCCAAAAATATCCTTATAATCGGTTGAGTGATCAGGCCCTATACCGGGTGGGACAAATTCAGATGTTGCGTCAGGAGTATGGGCCTGCCGCCGGTACCTTTGCCGAATTGGCACGGAAGACTCCGGACCCTTCGGTAAAATCCAGAGCCCTGGTCAAAGAGGGTATCAGTCAATACCGGGTGAAAAATTTTACCGGCGCCATGGTGGCTTTCGATAGCGTCAACGGCAGTTATCTACGTCAACACGACAAAATCAAGGCCGGTGGCTTGGCCTTACAAATATTAGATAAGCAAAATGCTTCCGTTGAGAAAAAGGCCTATTATGATGCTCTGCTCTTAGACGGGTATCAGGGCATGACCGAATCAGAAATTCATAAAAAATACCGATCAGAAGCACCGCCGCGGTCCCGTCTAGTCAATGA
This sequence comes from Deltaproteobacteria bacterium, assembly GCA_021772695.1. Lineage (GTDB taxonomy): Bacteria > UBA10199 > UBA10199 > DSSB01 > DSSB01 > JAJFLL01. Next base: position 9 of record JAJFLL010000333.1, on the reverse strand, counting down.
ACTGGAATC
>JAJFLL010000332.1 GCA_021772695.1 Deltaproteobacteria bacterium | reverse complement strand
CTTCCGGTAAGGCCTTCATCAGGCGCATGGCCTGAATTCTTCGTTGCGCAGCTCCTTCCGAATAAGACAGGGCCTCGGTCAGAAAGGCAAACAGACTGGGATAGCCCATCTTGAGATAGAGCTGGCGATTTTCGACTTCTTTTAGATATCTCAAGATCTCTAAGAGCATCTCCCGCTCTTGGGCAACCAGGTCTTTCAGATCAGTGAACAACAAATCATTGGAAATTTGACTCAAGCGATTCAAGGTGGCCTCCTATTCTAACATTAGAACCAGAAACCACTATAACCCATGTTTTGCGCACCCTGTGAAAAGCACCCAGATCAACAACAAGAAAAGATTTTGGAAGTTTTAAAAGTGAAGGGCCAAATAAGTTGTACGCTAAATCTCGACCCACCCAGAACGAATAAACAATAAAATATTTCGATGGAACAAAAACAACCGAACCACCACCCAAACCCCGTCAACACTAAAAAAGAAAAAAAAGGTCAACCCCCACTACAAAAGCCCCCAGGGCCGGGGCCCCTTGTGGAGCCCGGGCCCTGTGGGGATTCAAGCTCGGACGTCAACCTAAGACGACCCGACCTAAGGTCAAACAACCTGAGTCCTGAGTCCTGAGTCCTGAGTCCTGAGTCCTGAGTCCTGAGTCCCTATTACATAGAACCCAAACTTTTCTGGCATCGATAGATTAAAATTAATAATTATTCCCAGCCCACACTTCACCACCGCCAACGTCGGCAGTACAATCCTTTTCAAAATCCATCCATGTTATTTAGGAAATATAGGAGAAGAAACCGATAAAAGATTCAGAAAATTAAATACCAAGCGTTATCAGTGAATTTCTCTGCGACCTTCGAGGGCTCGCCTCAGTGTCATGGGGTCGAGATATTCGATACCTCCGCCCACGGGCATACCTGAAGCCAATTGGGTGATCTTGACTCCGAGGGGAGAGAGTAGTTTGCAAAGATAGAGCGAAGTGGCTTCGCCTTCAACATTGGGATTGGTTCCTAGAATTATCTCGCTGACCTCACCCGTCTTCACCCGCGACAATAGTTGACTGATCTTCAAATCATCGGGACTCACGCCTTCTAAGGGAGAGAGGACTCCGTGCAGTACATGATAGACCCCACGAAAAGTACCGCTGCGTTCCAAGGCCAACAGGTCTTGCGGGGTTTCGACCACCATAATGAGACTTTGGTCCCGCCGGGTATCTTGGCACAAGGCACATGGGTTTTCTTGGGTCAGAGTTTGGCAGCGTGAACAGAAACAAACGGTTTCGTGTAATTCCTGAAGGGCCTCGGACAATTCCCGAGCGTAATCCACTTTTTGTTTCAAAATAAAAAACGCCAAACGCGTCGCGGTCTTTTCACCCACGCCGGGCAATTGACTTAAGGCATGAACCAGTTTTTCGATGGGAGAAGCCAAGGGAACACTTTCTCAAGACTTACATTCCGGGAATCTGCATGCCGCCCATGAGACCTTGTAGGCTCTTTTGCATTTCTTCTTGGGCACGGTGATGAGCTTCATTCACGGCAGCGATAATCAAGTCTTGAAGCATTTCGACATCGTCTTTGTTCACGACCTCAGGATCAAGCTGAACCGCCAATAATTCATTTTTACCATTGACCTTGGCCGTCACCATGCCGCCGCCGCTGCTGGCCTCAAAGGTTTTTAGGGCCAATTCTTCTTGTTTGCTGGCCACCTCTTTTTGCATTTTTTGAGCCTGTTTCATCAATTGTCGCATATCCATGATTGCTTCCTTCTATTTAATATTTTTTTACTTCTTTGACCTTGGCGTTTAAAATTTCCACGGCCTTTTTCACCACAGGGTCATCGGGTATGGGAACTTCATCACCCGAGGACAATTCGGTATCTGAAACCACCCGTTCGCTTTCTTGCACCAATACCTTCATAGCAGAGCCCCATTCTCGCTCCAAGAGCTCGGCGAGTACCTGGCGTTTTTCCTGGAACATATCCGGAAACAGGGACCCCTTCTCAAAGACCACGATCAATTGCCCTTCGGTCACATGTAAATTCAACGCGTGATCTAAAATGGCCTTGATCTGCGGATGTTTTTTCAGGGCATGGTCGAGGGCACGGCGGTCTTGCAGCACCGCACCGGCCTGAGGCGCAGGGGAAGGCGTCGCTGCCGGGGAGGGTGCCTTGGAAGCCGAGGGGGATTTTTGGGCCTGGACCTGGGCTGGTGGGGCCGATGGGGATTTTTCTGTTTTGGTTGGTGAGCTCAAAGAGGTCTTTCCAGTTTGATTCGATAAGGCAGTTGGCATGAGTACGGTAGAAGACTTTTCTCCAGGATGATCACTCAAAAGGGACGCTATGGATTGAAAGGGAGTGCCATGAACCAAGCGAACCACTAAGAGGTCAAAAAGGACTTTGGGAACATCACTGCGAAAGATTTGCTCGGCCGCACGATAAACATTTTGAAAGGCCACCTGCAAATCGTCGATCTCAAGGGTAGCGTTGATGGCATCCATTCTATCCACTTGGTCCTCATGCCACTCCACACCCAGCACCTCACGTCCGCCAGACTTCAATAATACCAAGGCGTGTAAAAATTCTACCCATTGCATGGCCACTTGTCTGAGATCAAAACCACGATCATAAATCGTTTGTACTTTCTCGAGGGCATCGGGAACTCGCCCTTGAAAACAATCCCGGCTGATGCCTTCTACCCAGTCGGTATCGACTAGGCCCAGCATTTCCCGAACCGACTCAGCCTGAAGATTTTCAGGATATCGACCGATGGCCATATCTAATAGGGACTGGGCATCGCGCATGGACCCTTGACCGGCTCGCGCCAATATTTCTAATGCCGCGTCTGAGGCGATGATTTTTTCTTGAGCACAAATCAATTGCAAGCGTTGGAGCAATTGCTCCTGAGACAGGCGCCGTAGATCAAAACGTTGGCACCGGGATAAAATGGTCACCGGAATTTTATGGGCCTCAGTGGTGGCGAATAAAAAGACCACATGTTCGGGAGGTTCTTCCAAGGTCTTGAGCAAGGCATTGAAGGCCGACGTGGAAAGCATGTGCACTTCGTCGATGATATAAGTTTTATATTTTCCCACGGCGGGCAGGTATTTGACTTGTTCCCGTAATTCTCGCACCGACTCAACCGAAGTATTGGATGCCCCATCGATTTCCATCACATCGAGAAATTGCCCTTTTTGAATGGCCACGGAGTTGGAAGCTTGCGGGTCAAAATCGATCCGAGGTCCTCCCTCGGCATTAAGGGCCATGGCGAAGATTCTCGCCAAAGAGGTCTTGCCGGTGCCGCGCACCCCCGTAAAAAGGTAGGCATGGTGGATGCGTTTTCGCGTGATGGCGTTTTTT
>JAJFLL010000331.1 GCA_021772695.1 Deltaproteobacteria bacterium | reverse complement strand
GACCGGCACGTCATCGCCAATATGGGCGCTGAGTTGGGCGCCACCACCACGGTATTTCCCTCCGACGAACAAACCAAGCGATTCTTTCAAAGTCAGGACAGAGAAGCCCAATGGGTAGAATTATTACCCGACTCGGGGTGTAGCTATGATGTGCATGAAGAAATCGATCTCAGTCAATTGGTACCCCTCATCGCCATGCCGTCGAGTCCGGGCAATGTCAAAAGGGTCAGCGAGGTGGCCGGCGAAGCCATCTACCAAGCCTACGTGGGTTCTTCGGCAAATCCGGGTTACCGAGATTTCGCAATAGCCGCCGAAATGGTGAAAGGGCAAAAAATTCACCCCAGGGTATCCTTTGATATCAACCCAAGCTCTAGACAAATTTTAGAAAATTTAATTCAAGACGGGCATTTGCAGAATTTGATTCATGCCGGAGCTAGGCTCCACCAAGCAGGTTGCAATGGCTGCATCGGTATGGGCCAAGCCCCCGCCACCCATAAGATCAGCCTGCGAACCGTGCCCAGAAATTTTCCCGGGCGCTCCGGCACCCGGGAAGACAAGGTATGCTTGGTCAGTCCCGAAACAGCAACGGCATCGGCCTTAACCGGTGTGATCACTGACCCTCGAAGCTTAGAGATGAAATACCCAAAGGTATCTGAGCCTGCCCACCCCATCCTCAATAAAGACATGTTGGTTGCCCCCTTAGAAATACAAGCCGCCAAAAATTTCGAGTTGGCCAAGGGACCGAACATCGCCGCCCTGCCTGAATTAGAGCCATTGCCCAATTCCCTAAGCTTACCTATCCTATTAAAAATGGGTGATGATATTTCCACCGACGAAATTCTGCCCGCTGGCACCCGAGTACTACCCTACCGCAGCAATATTCCTAAAATCAGTGAATTTTCCTTCGATATGATCGATCAGGAATACGCCAAAAAGGCCAAGCAAGTTCGAGAACAGTTCGGGCATGCCGTGATTGCCGGCGACAACTATGGCCAGGGCTCAAGCCGAGAACACGCCGCCCTAGGCCCTCGCTTCCTTGGACTCCGCCTAGTATTGGCCAAGAGTTTTGCCAGGATTCACTGGCAAAATTTAATTAATTTTGGAGTTCTCCCCCTAAGATTTATGGAAGCAAAAGATTATGAGGACTTTGAACCAGGCGACGCTCTGATGGTTTCCAATCTGCACGCCCAATTAACGGCGGGAAAAGAAATTTCCATTACGAATGAGACAAAGAATAAGCATATTGCAGTGGAATGTCGATTTTCTAAGAGGCAATTAGAGTTATTGCTAAAGGGCGGGCTCATCAATGTCATGCGGGAAAAATTGCAGGTCTAATCTTCCTGCATCGAATCACCAAATCTTCAAAAAATTTTATAGCTACATACCGAAAGTCTAAAGATGGATCGGACCATCCCCTAGACCCAATGCCGCCTCCTTAACGGCCTCTGCCAGGGTGGGATGGGCGTGCACGGTTTTCGCTAAATCTTCAGCGCTAGAGGAATGGGCGAAGGCAAGCACCAGTTCCGCAATCATATCAGAGGCTCGAGGCCCGATGATATGGGCTCCCAATAAACGATCGGTCTCGGGGTGGGCCAATAGTTTCACCCAGCCATCGGAATCTCCGAGGCAGAGCGCCCGGCCATTGGCCAAAAATGGAAATTTAAATTTCTTAAAGGGAATCTTGAGGTCTTTTAATTCTTCTTCGTGCAAGCCGACAGCGGCCACTTCGGGCCAGGTATACACCACACTGGGAATCGACAGGTAATGGACTTCGGCGGCCTGACCGGCCAAATGTTCCGCTAGTACAACGCCCTCCTCCATGGCTTTATGAGCCAACATGGGCCCTGTAATAACATCACCGATGGCATAAACACCGCTAAGCGAAGTTTGGTAGTGCTCATCAACTTTAATCCTGTTTTTTTTATCGAGGGCCACACCGATTTTTTCTAAACCCAAGCCTTCCGTATTGGGTTTGCGACCAACAGCTACTAACACCGCATTGGCCACAAAGGATTCCTCACTCTCAGGACCTGACAAGGCAAGCTCGACCTGCCCTGCCTTTTTCACTACCGCTTGCTTAACCTTGGTAGAAAACTTGAATTGCATGCCCTGCTTTTTTAATTGTTGTTGCAGGTGTTTCGCAATTTCGGCATCCATGCCCGGGATCAGACGATCCAACATTTCAATGACCCAAACTTCACTGCCCAATCTGGCATATACGGACCCCAGCTCTAAACCGATATACCCGCCCCCAACCACGGCCAGCTTCTTTGGCACCTCGTTCATCGCAAGTGCCCCCGTCGAATCTAAAATATTTTTTTGATCTATCTTTAATCCGGGAATTTGGATGGGCTTGCTTCCCGTGGCGATGATAATACGCTTGGCCTTCAGGGTCGTTTCTTTGTCTGGACCGGTAACTTTAACGGTTTGAGGATCTTGAAGGGAGGCTTGGCCTTGCACCGAAACGATCTTATTCTTCTTAAATAGGCCGGCAACGCCTTTCGTTAGGCGTTCCACAATATTGGCTTTTCGCTCCATCATTTTACCGAAGTTAAAAGTAGGCGACTCTACGACAATGCCATGTTCCGCCAGATGGTTTTGGGTTTGGGCAAAACGTTCCGAAGATTCGAGGAGGGCCTTACTGGGAATACAGCCCACATTCAAACAGGTGCCCCCCAGTGTCTTGGCCTGTTCTACGCAGGCCACCCGCATGCCCAATTGAGCCGCGCGAATGGCCGCCACATAACCTCCCGGGCCGGCACCTATAACAATAACATCAAATGTATTTTCTGTAGACATGAGGCTTTCTAACTTAAATCGTCTTCACTGACGATATGATAAATGTCTTCGATACCTTCTTTAATTTTCACCAAAAACTGCACCGCCTCTTTACCATCGATAATACGATGGTCATAGGAGAGGGCCAAATACATCATGGGACGTATTTCAATTTCACCACCGAGGACCACGGCCCGTTCCTGGATTTTATGCAGGCCTAAAATGGCCGATTGGGGCCGGTTGAGAATGGGCGTAGATAGCAGAGAGCCGAATACACCACCGTTACTGATGGTAAAGGTACCTCCGGTCATTTCTTCAATAGACAGCTTTTTCTCTTGGGCCTTCTTGCCAAGTTCAGCTACCTGTTTTTCAAACTGCGCCAGGCTGAGTTTTTCGGCATCACGAATGACGGGAACCACTAAGCCCTGATCCGTACTGACCGCCACGGAAAGGTCGACGAAATCACGGTAGATGATATCCTCACCGGTAAAGGTCGCATTGACCTGAGGCGATAGCTTCAATGCGCGAATGGCCGCCCGGGCGAAGAAACTGACCATGCCCAATTTGACGCCATGTTTTTCTTTGAAGGCTTCGTTGTGCTTTTTGCGAAACTCCATCACCTCAGACATATCGACTTCGTTAAATGTGGTCAAAATGGCCGCATTCTTTTGGGCGGCCACCAAATTGGCTGCAATGGTGCGGCGAATCCGCGAGGCCCGCTCCCGTCTTTCCCCCCTGGATTCATCAACGGCATATTCAAAAACCGCAGAATCAGTAGATTCTGGTTTCGGGCTGGATGTTGAAGACTTAGCTGAAGGATCTGGGGCCCTTGGCGCTTGATCTTGGTCGTTATTAGCGTCCTTGGTAATTCGGCCACCCTGCACCGGCCCAAGAAGAGATTCCACAAGAATCCCCTTTTCTTCGGCCAATTTCTTAGCGGCTGGACTGGTAGAGCTACCCTGGGTATGGGGTTTTTTGCTCGAAACAGACTCGTCTGTTTTCTTTTTCTTTGGCTCTGCGCTCGATGCGGGTTTTTTGTCGGAGGATTTTTCATCGGTCTCAGCACCTGCTTTGATATTCTCTTCCTGCTGCTCTTCCTTTTGCGCCTTGACCTGGTCTTCACCATCCTTACTAGTTTTCGTTTCAGACTCTTCGCCTGCTGGCTCATCGCCCTCCCCTGCCGTTTCGCTATCATCAATGGTGGCAATCACATCACCAGGCTTGACCTTGGTCTCGGCATCGGGAAACAGAATTTCTAATTTGCCCCCGACTTCGGCATGGATCTCAAAGGACGTCTTTTCAGTTTCTAAATCGACCAATACCTCGTCCTTTTTCACCGTCTCCCCGGATTTCTTTTGCCAGGTCCCGATAAACACCTCGGTAATGGATTCTCCAGGTTCGGGAACCTTAATTTCATGCTTCATGATTTTACTCCCAGGGCTTCGCGAATAATGCGTTTTTGCTCCTGCTTATGAATGTGTAAATAACTGTCGGCTGGGCTGGCTTGAGCATGGCGACCGGCATAGAGTAATTTTTGGGTCTTTTTGAGGAGCGGCGGCAAATACTCATGAATGAACCCCCAAGCCTCCATATTTTTAGGCCCCTCTTGGCACCAGACCACCGTTTGGGCATTGCGATAGGATTTGAGAATTTTGCTCAAGGCAGCCTCGGGAAACGGATAGATCTGCTCCAGGCGGACAATGGCTATCTTTTTGTTTTTTCGAAAACTTTTTCTCTCTTCCAACAATTCGTAATAGATCTTCCCACTGCAGAAAATGACCCGGTTCACCTCGGCCTTAGGCGACACTTCGTCGTCATCCAGGACTTCATAGAAACATTCGTTTTGGAGTTTTTCTAAGGAGGATACGGCTACAGGGCTTCGCAACAGACTCTTTGGGGTCATGAGGATCAAGGGGATTCTAAATTTTCGCAATACTTGCCTACGCAACACATGAAAATATTGGGCCGGTGTCGTCAGATTGCATACCTGAATATTATTTTGGGCACAGGCCTTGAGAAAACGATCTAATTTTGCCGAAGAATGCTCTGGGCCCTGACCTTCATAACCATGGGGCAACAAGAGTACCAATCCACTAAAACGATTCCATTTAAAGGCGGAGGAAATCAGGTATTGGTCTACAATAATTTGGGCGCCATTGATAAAATCACCGAATTGAGCCTCCCAAAGAAAGAGCTGCTCCGGATTCGCCTGGCTCTGACCAAATTCGAAGCCCAAAGCTGCATATTCCGACAAGGGTGAATTAATCACCTCGAATTTGCCCTGCTTTTTACTGAGGTGGTTATAGGGATTAAACTTCTCACCATTTTCGACGTCATGATAAACGCTATGCCGCTGTGAAAAGGTGCCTCGCTCGGAATCTTGCCCCGCAAGCCTGACACGGCAGCCGTCTTCTAATATGCTGGCAAAGGCCAGGGCCTCGGCAAAACTCCAATCAATCTCGCCAGTATTTTTTAGGATTTCTTGGCGACTCTCTAAAACCTTTTTTAGTTTCGGATGAACATGAAAGCCATCGGTTACTTGGGTCAGTTTTAGGCCGATTTTCTGTAATTTCTTAAGGGGAACCCCGGAGTCTACCTCTTTAAAAACTTGTGCGGGAGTGGGCTTTTGCAGACCTTTCCAATGATCGCCGAAGGAATCCATCATGGGTGAGACTTTTCGCTTTCGGGACTGTTCTAAGGCCTTTTCTAGTCCCTGGGTATACTTCTGCTCAATAGTTTCGACTTCAGATGCTTGTATCACCCCTGCTTCCAAAAGTTGATTTCGATAAATCTCTAGAACCCTAGGATGTTGCTTAATAGTTTTATAGAGAAGGGGCTGGGTATAACTGGGTTCATCACCTTCATTGTGACCATATCTTCGGTACCCAACCAAGTCGATCACCACGTCCTTTTTAAATTTGAATCGAAACTCAAGGGCCAACGACAAGCAACGCATGGCCTTCTCAGGATCGTCGCCATTGACGTGGAATATTGGAAATTCCATCATGGTGGCCACATCAGTGGCCTGTGGCGTCGACCGACTCTCTCTCGGAGAGGTGGTATAGCCAATTTGGTTATTCAATATAATATGGATGGTACCGCCCACGGAATATCCCGGAAGGTCACTGAGGTTGAGTAATTCGTAAATAACCCCCTGACCGGCAAAGGAGGCATCGCCATGCAATAAAATAGGAATGGTACCATTTTTGGCTTGGTCTTGTTTCATGATTTGTTTGGCCCGAGTCACTCCCATCAAAACTGGGCAAATGGATTCCAAATGACTGGGATTGGGCAGCAAGGAAAGGTGCAGCGTTTTTCCATCGTTGGTTTTGCGATTATGGGAATACCCCATGTGATATTTCACATCACCATCACCCACATTGGCATTTAGATGACCTGAAAATTCCCCAAGGATTTTATTCATATCTTTGCTAAAAATATTGGCCAACACGTTCAGTCGACCCCGATGGGCCATGCCTAAAATAATCTCATTGACCCCATAACCTCCTGAACTTTCGATAAGAAGATCGAGCATGGGAATAATGGTATCACAGCCCTCCACCGAAAATCGCTTATGCCCCACAAACCTTTTATGAAGAAAGGTTTCGAAGGCCTCGGCTTCGATTAATTTTTTAAGAATCTGTTTTTTTAATTCAACATTCAGTGGTTGCGAGAGGTAATTGGATTCTATTTTCTCTTTCATCCACGTAAAACATTGCGGGTCATCAATATGACCGTACTCGACCGAGGCGGAAGCACAATAAATCCTTTTTAATTTTTCGATAATTTTGTTTAAGGGCGCTCGTGGTAGGCCGATGATTTGACCAACTTCATACTCTGTCTCTAAGTCAGATTTTTTTAAGCCAAATTTCTCAAGGTTCAGCAGCGGATGTTTTTTCTCACCTCGGTGCAAGGGATTAACGTCGGCAATTAAATAACCCAATTCGCGATAGGCGTGGATTAATTCTAATACCTTTAATTCGAATTGAAATTTATCTTGGGCTACAGCTTTATCTTGGCCTGTTCCATTGGATGATAATTTATTAGCATATTCAAAACCGGAAAAAAAATGCCGCCAACTGGAATCAAGTTGTTGTGGGTTTGCCTCAAATTCTTTTTGCAGGGATTCAAGGTAAGATGTGTTGAGTGGATTGAAATAATTAGACATTCAGGTGCCTTAAACAGCGGATCATTGCATAGCCAAATAGTGCCGTCAAATCTATTTAAAATGATGTTTTTTATGATTAAATAATATTATTTATTAAAATCGTCATTACAATTATTTTACCAAATTTAAATTGGGCCCTTTCTTGACGCAAGGCACCCTACTTCCTATAATAACCTCTAAACAGAAACAGAGGTGATCCCATTGATTGATGAAATCCATTCGTTAGAAACCAAATTAGGAATATATACGAGTCAAATTGAAGACTTGGAGAAAAAAATCAATAAACAAACCGATCAAAGAAATAAAAATTTGATTGAAGAACTAAAATTAAAACAAAAAAAATTAGTTACCCAATTGCAATTGGCCAAAGAAAAGGGCGCCAATGCCTGGGATGAACTGCAAGGCGGTGTCAAGGCTGCATATCAAGATTTAAAGAAGGCTGTAGAACAGGCCTCCGCTAGGTTTTAATAACTGCCAAATTTCTTAAAATCGAATTAATTTAAATGGTCAAGCTTTGATTGGGCAAGGGTGAACCCCTTGCTTCTCAAGGCGCTGATATCTCTTCACCTAATTAATACAATTTTTTTGTAGATTTCGGGGCAAGGAAAAGCCCCTGGATTATTTTAACTGCCGAGGTTTAATGGGAAAGCCTCATTGGTGCTCCCTATTCCAAAAACTAAGTCTTTAATTCCACCAAGATCTCTCGATAGCGGCTCTTTCCACCATTGCGAGCCCAGTGGGTTGCAGGAACATCCTGCAATTGTCCTGATGGATCCACAAGCCGCTCCCCTTGTACCTGAAAGCCTTGAACCTCCCCGTCCTGGGGTTCGGCCACCGTGACCAATTCATCGTCGGCGGAATATATTTCCAGTCGACTTCCCTCCACGACATAGAAGTAGTAATCGCAGTGATGGGTATGGATCGAACTTTTTTCGCCAGGGTCTAAAAACAATTCCCAAATTCTGATTTTTTCGTTTTCGAAGACTTTTTTAGTGCCGACATCGCCCATAAATTCCTCCATATTATTGAAGCTTAGCTTATTGCAGTTTTATGTCACCTACCGAACCCTTCATCAATTCCAAGATATTGCCTAAACTTCCATCGCGCCACAATCAATTCTCAAATTTTAAAATGAAAGGAAATGACGTTTTTCAAAGTTGTTTTTACTGAAGACTTGGTGCCATGGACAACTGGATGATCCCCTAATGATCCAGAAAAATCATATATTTCACTCATAGTATTCCAGACCTAAATGTGTAATCCGCTCTTCTCCCATCAAATAACGAAGAGTATTCTTTAACTTCATTTCTTGAACAAAAATATTATGTTCAGGAGATAAATTAGGAGTGGTCATCGGAGATTTGTAGTAAAATGATAGCCAATCCTGTATACCCCTTAAACCGGCACGTTGGGCAAAGTCAGTGAAGAGTATGAGATCGAGAACGAGGGGTGCCGCTAAAATAGAATCGCGGCATAGAAAGTCCACTTTGACTTGCATTGGGTAACCCATCCATCCAAAAATATCGATGTTATCCCAGCCCTCCTTATTGTCACCTCTAGGAGGGTAATAGTTGATTCGCACCTTGTGGTAAATGTTTCCGTAGAGTTCCGGGTAGATTTCAGGTTGCAGGATTGTATCCAAGACACCTAGTTTACTTTCCTCTTTCGACTTGAAGGACCCGGGATCATCTAATACCTCACCGTCCCTATTGCCTAAAATATTAGTCGAGAACCAACCGCTTAAACCCAGGTATCGGGCCTTAAAGCCGGGAGCCAGTATAGTCTTCATTAGAGTCTGACCCGTTTTAAAATCCTTTCCCGAAATCGGAACATGTTTTTCCAGCGCTAATTCTTGTAGGGCGGGGATGTCCAATGTCAGGTTGGGGGCACCATTGCAGAAAGGGACCCCGATCTTCAAAGCTGCATAAGCGTAAATCATGCTCGGCGCGATGGAAGAGTCACTATTCTTAAGTGCCAGTTCGAATTTTTCAAGAGATTGATGGGCATCGGAAGGAGCAATATAGCTCTCAGTGGAGGCACACCAAATCACGACCAGACGGGAGAGCTTATTTTTATTTTTGAATTCCTCCATGTCTTTCATGAGGGCTTCGGCCAAAGCCATCTTGTTGGTTTCGGTTTTGATGTTGCCCCCCTGAATGTTTTTGACGAAGTTCTGATCAAAAACAGCTTTCATTGGTGAAATTTTTTCTAAAAATTCTCCTACTTTATCAATATCTTCATTACTTAACACGCCCGCCTTTTTGGCCGCTTTCTTGGCGTTGTCAGGAAATATATCCCAGACGGCAAAAACCAAATCTTCGAGATCGGCTAGGGGTATGAAATCTTTGATCAAGGGGTTTTTGGATTCGGTTCTTTTTCCTAAACGGATATGACCGATTTGAGTCATTGCACCGATGGCTTTGGAATGCTTTTTTCTAATTAGTTCGACTCCTGCGATAAAAGTGGTAGAAACGGCCCCCATGCCTACCAAAAGTACGCCGATTTTCCCTTCGGCGGGTTGAATCTTTTGAGCATTTGTAATCATAATTTCTCCTTGAGATTTTTAAACTGTTTCATCCGCATGGGTCATTTTATTTAAATTTTAGGCGCTGATGATTTCCTGTGCTCTTTTGAGAGCCTCCTCAATATTGCCAAATACATTTTTCTCACCCAATTGTTTCAAAAATTCAGATTTCTGGATTGCGATTTTTGGCTGAACTTGAATTCCCGAGAGAATGAGCTGAGTCTTATTGCGCTGACATTGATTCCATAGATCCTTCAATGCCATGAGACCAGTTGCGTCAAGGGCGAGCACATGTCGCATTCTTAAGATAAGAACCTTAGGAAAAGTTCGACCAATGTCTAAGACGTCACGAAGTAATTCTGCGGCTCCAAAGAAAAATGCTCCTTCCATTTCATAGACAACCACTCCTTCGGGAATCCTCCAGGAGAGGCCTTCACCTTTTTCCTCTTCTTCCCATTCCTCGGCTAAGCTTTCATCCATCTCCCGCTTTATTTCTCTCACTGTAGTAACATCCGTCATTCTCTTCATGAAAAGGACAACCGCCATCAACATACCGATTTCAACGGCAATAGTAAGATCCACTAAAACTGTAAGAAAAAAGGTCACAATAAGAACGGCAACGTCCATCCGTGGCGCTCGCAATAAGGTTTTGAAGGCATGCCATTCGCTCATGTGATAGGAAACCACCAACAAAATAGCAGCGAGAACGCAGAGGGGTATTAGGTTAGCCCATCGCCCGAAAATCAACATAATCAATAAAAGGGTCATTGCATGAATAATTCCTGCAATAGGTGTTCTCCCGCCGCTTTTTACGTTGGTTGCCGTTCTAGCGATGGCGCCGGTCGCAGGAATTCCTCCAAAAAGGGGCACGACCATGTTGGCAATACCTTGGGCTACCAGCTCCGTGTTTGATCGATGCCGGCTTTCAATCATCCCATCCGCAACCGTTGCGGAAAGTAGAGATTCTATAGATCCGAGAAGGGCCACGGTAAAAGCGGGCCCCATCAAACTTTTTAATTCCGAAAGGGTAAAATGTGGCCAAACCGGCGTAGGTAACCCACTGGGAATCGAACCGAACCGTGACCCGATAGTTTCTACGGGCATATTAAAAAAATGCACCAGAGCGGTTACCAAAATTATAGCTACAATGGAGCCTGGGATTTTTCGGGTCATCCGGCTGTTTAGGCGGGGCCAAAGTAGGATAATGAGTAGAGATAAAACCGCAAGTCCCAGCGTTGTCCAATCAAAGGTATGGAAGGTTTTAATATAAATCCCCCATTTATCGAGAAAGTCCGCAGGAAGGTCACCGGTTTTAAATCCAAAAAAATCCTTCAATTGAGATGAAAAAATTACCACCGCGATTCCGGATGTAAAACCTACGGTTAACGGATAGGGAATAAATTTAATGATGGCTCCCAATCGAAGTATTCCCATTAGAATAAGGATTCCTCCGGCGAGAATCGTGCAAATTAGGAGGCCATTGATCCCGTATCGTTGCACAATTTCATAAACGATCACTACAAAGGCGCCGGTCGGACCCCCGATCTGAACACGAGAACCTCCCAAAACCGAAATAAGGAATCCCGCAATTATCGCTGTAGTTAGCCCTCGATCCGGGGTCACACCCGAGGCGATAGCAAAGGCGATAGCCAAGGGTAGAGCCACAATCCCGACAATAATTCCGGCAGATAAATCTCCCCAAAAAATGGAAAGAGAATAAGTTTTTATCGTGGACAAGAGCTTGGGGAGAAATATGGGCTGTTGAGATTTCTTAGTGGTTTTCTTCGTTTCCATTTCTTTCGTCCTGAATGCCAATGTAATTATCAGACTTGATGGACTTCTATATTTTTAATCTTGTTGAATCAATCAAAATATGACTATATAGTAATATAATTATCTAATAATTAAAATAGGGAAGGATTTATGAAAACCCTGACCAACGAAACTCTGGACCAAGTAGCGGTATTTTTAAAAAGTATGGCGGAGACAACCCGCCTGAAGATCTTACGTTCCCTTCATGATGGAGAAAAAACCGTCTCTGAAATTATGGAAGAATCCGAGGCCAACCAATCGAACGTCTCCAAGCACCTTGCCCTTTTAACGGCGGCACATATCGTTACCTTTCGGAAAAATGGAACCTCCGTTTATTATAAAATTTCCGATCCCAATATCACTGACATCTGCGATACGGTTTGCCGTAGTATCGCTGAACGAATTCGTCAAGAAAGGGTAATGCTTAAAAACATCCAAAAGGGAGTTGCACTTTGAGGGTGGTGTCTAAAAATGGACTGAGAAACATTTTCAAGGTTTGAACAAACAAATTCCTTCAGCCTAAATTTTATTTTT
Organism: Deltaproteobacteria bacterium; assembly: GCA_021772695.1. Taxonomy (GTDB): domain Bacteria; phylum UBA10199; class UBA10199; order DSSB01; family DSSB01; genus JAJFLL01. Next base: position 49 of record JAJFLL010000331.1, on the reverse strand, counting down.
AGAAATGAAGTCTTAGAATGAATAGAAAAATATAAAGCACTAATTGATT